>JBASRP010000108.1:0-2446 GCA_049273905.1 Actinomycetota bacterium | reverse complement strand
GTCTCGGCCGAGGAGCCCGGCGCGCCGCCGCCGCGCGACGCCTCGACACTCGGACGCATCCATCGCGCGGGCCTGGTGGCCTTGGTGATCGGGCTCTCGGCTCTGCTGATCTCGGTACTGACGATCCCCGGCGCGGCCGTCATCGGGCGGCTCGCGCGCGGCGCCGCCGCGAAGCTCGACGGCGGGCCCCAGGGCCTGAACGGCGTGTCCTTCAAGATCGCACAACGGTCCGTCGTCTACGCCGCCGGCGGCGAGGTTCTCGCGACGCTCGCCGGCGAGGAGAACCGCACGTTCGTTCCGATCGCGCGCGTGCCCGAGATCACGCAGCAGGCCGTCCTCGCGATCGAGGACTCCGCTTTCTACGAACATCACGGCGTCAGCATGGCCGGCCTGTTCCGCGCGTTCCTGACCAACGTCGAAGCGGGCGGCGTACGTCAGGGCGGCAGCACGATCACGCAGCAGCTCGTGAAGAACATCATCGTCGGCAACGAGAAGACGATCGATCGCAAGATCCGCGAAGCGCAGTACGCCGTGGCTCTCGAGAAAGAGAAGTCGAAACGCGAGATCCTCGAGCTGTACCTCAACGAGACGTACTTCGGCGAGGGCGTCTACGGCGTCGGCACGGCCGCCGAGTATTACTTCGGGAAACGCGTCGAGAAGCTAACGCTCGCGGAGAGCGCGTTGTTGGCCGGGGTTATCCGCGCGCCCGAGCGCTACGGCCCGTTCGCGAACCCACAGGCATCCATCAACCGGCGCAACCTGGTGCTCGATCGCATGGCGACGCTCAAATACGTCACCGCCGACGAAGCCGACCGCGCGAAGGCCGAACCGATGAAGGCCGGCCGCCACCCGCTCCCGAAGCCGATCGAGCCGTACTTCATCGAGTTCGTGAAAGAGCAGATCCTCGACGACCCGCGGTTCGGTGCGACGCGCGGCGACCGAGCGCGCGCCCTCTTCCAAGGCGGGCTGCGCATCTACACGACGCTCGACCTCAAGCTGCAGAAGGCCGCCAGCGAAGCGGTCTCGAAGATCCTCACGCGCAAAGCCGACCCGGCGGCGGCCCTGGTGTCGATCGAGGCGCCGACCGGGAAGGTGAAGGCGATGGTCGGCGGAAGTGATTTCGAGAAGAACAAGTACAACCTCGCCGTCCAAGGGAAGCGCCAAGCCGGCTCGTCGTTCAAGCCGTTCACGATGCTGGCGGCGCTAGAGTCGGGCGTCCCGCCGGGCTACACGCTGGACACGCCCTCGCCGATCGACATCACGGACCCGCGCAACGGCCAGGTCTGGAAGGTGCAGAACTACTCGCACCGCGGCGAAGGGATCATGAACCTGCGCCGCGCGACCGAGCTGTCGGTGAACTCGTTCTACGCGCAGCTGATCAACAAAGTGGGTCCGGAGAAGGTCGTCGAGGTCGCGCACAAGGTCGGCATAACGAGCGAGCTGAAGGCGTACCTGTCGCTCGCGCTCGGAACGTTCGAAGTGTCGCCGTACGAGATGGCGAGCGCGTACTCGACGCTGGCGAACAACGGCGTCCACTGCACGCCGTTCGCGATCGAGCGCATAGCCGACGCGTCGGGCAAGACCGTCGTGCGGAACGACCCCGATTGCCAGCAGGCGCTCGACCCCAAGATCGCTGCGCAGGCGGATTCGATCCTCCAGGGCGTCGTCCTGCGTGGGACCGGACGGACGAACGGCCAGATCGGCCGTCCCGCGGCCGGGAAGACGGGAACGACGGACGACTACAAGGACGCCTGGTACACCGGTTTCACGCCGCAGTTCGCGACCGCCGTGTGGATCGGATACCCGAAGGACCGCACGCGGCCGCTGTACAACATCCACGGGTACGCCAAGGTCTTCGGCGGCAGCCTCCCCGCAATGATCTGGTCGCGCTACATGCGCGCCGCCCACGCCGGCCTTGCGATCAAGAGCTTCCCCGCGCCGCCCGCGGTCGCGAAGGCGGTCGTACCCGACGTCAGGAATCAGTCGTTCGACGACGCGAAGGCGACGCTCGAAGCGGCCGGGTTCACGGTGAAGGAGAAGGTCGTGCAATCCTCGCTCGCACCCGGCATCGTCGCCGGCACGTCGCCGGCCCCCGGCGCCGAAGTAGAGGCCGGAAGCTTGATCACGGTCCTCGTCTCGAACGGCGCGGCCGGCGGAGGCGAACCGCAGCCACCACCGCCGGAACCGACGCCGTCTCCGTCGCCGACGCCGAGCGACTAGGCGCCGAGCTTCGCCTTCACGAGCGCCGAGACCTGCGCGCCGTCGGCGCGGCCGCGGATCTTCGGCATCAACGCCTTCATGACCTCGCCCATCTGCTTGGGCGACGAGGCGCCGGTCTCGGCGACGGCTTGATCGACGAGCGCGGCGACCTCGTCGTCGGAGAGTTTGTCCGGCAGGTAGGCCTCGAGCACGCGCAGCTCGGCGGTCTCCTTCTCGACGAGGTCCG
>JBASRP010000103.1:0-1597 GCA_049273905.1 Actinomycetota bacterium | reverse complement strand
CGCGGGTCTTGGTGCCTCCGCGCAGACCCGTCGTCGCTCCCGCGAGCCAGACCCCGGCGGCAAGGATGGCGGCCCCGCCGATCGTGCCGACGAGCGCCGACCGACCGTTCCGGACCCTCACCGGCTCCACGAAGACGGGGCGCACCCCGCCGAACACGCGGACGGGCCGGTCTACGCCCGAGCGCCGGAGAAGCTCCTCGACGGTGCGCTCGACCGCGACCGGATCGGCCGACGGTTGGATGAGGACGACGACGTCGTCCTTCGTTATGGAGCAAGCGAGAACCTGGGGAAGGGAACGGATCTCGTGCTCGAGCCATCCCCCCTTCACGGACGTCACTGTACCCACCACCGCGGACCGCGTCACATACGACGCGGAACGTGCGAACGCGACGCGTTTTGTGGTGAAGATTTCGCGGTCTGCGTCGGGTCAGGTGCGGAACGCGTCGACGATGTTCTGGTAGGTCTGGACCGTTCGATCGAGGTCCGGTGAGGCCCACGGCGCGCCGAGATAGAGCCCGTCGGCGAGCCCCTCCCAGCGTTTCACCTTCTCGCGGACCTCGTCCGCGGTTCCGGTGCACGAGAACGTCTCGGCCATCTCGTCTGTGATGCAGGCGACCATCCCGGCGAGATCGCCGCGCGCGTGCGCCTCCCGCAAGGGATCGACCACGTCGCCCCAGCCGTGCGTCTCGAACACCGCGCGGTACGTGCGCGTCGTGCCGTAGAAGGCGATCTGGAGCTTCGCGTCCTCGAGCGCCTGCTTCGTGTCGTCCGAGACCGAACAGATGATCCCCTGGACGATCTTCACCTCGTCCTGTTTCCGCCCCTCGCGCGCCAGACCCTCGTCGAGCGCGGGGCGAACGACCTCGCTGAAGTACCGGGGGCTCGAGAAGGGGTGGCCGAGCAAGCCGTCGGCGACCTCGCCGGTCAGGCGGAGCATCCCGGTGTTCACGGCGGCCAGGTAGATCGGGATCGGGCCCGGCGGCGCGGACCCGCCCGGGAACGGTTGCATCGTCACCGTGTAGAAGCGGCCACGGTGATCGATCGGCTCGCCGGCGAACGAGCGCCAGACCTTGCGGCACACCTCGACGGCTTCGCGCATCTTCGGCGCGGGGTGCTCGAACGGCGTCGAGTAGCGATGCTCGTTGACGCGCTTCACCTGCGTCCCGAGACCGAGGATGAATCGTCCGCCGGAGAGCTCGGCGAGGTCGCGCGCGGTCATCGCCGTGATCACCGGCGAGCGCGGGAACGCCAGCGCGATCGAGGTGCCGACCGTGGCGCGCTGCGTCGCTTGCAGCGCCACCGCCGACTGGATGTACGCCGTCCGCGCGGTCTCGGCGACCCACAACGAGGTGATGCCGGCCTCCTCGCAGGCGCGCGCGGCGGGCCCGACGAGATCGAGCGGACCTCCGATCGCGATGCCGATCTCCATGGCTCCTCCTCTCCCGGCGCGCGGAGTGTAGCGGGTACGATTCCGTTCATGACCGCCGCCGAGACGCTCGCCGGATTCTGTGCAGACCTGCGGTGGGTGGACGTGCCCGGCGAAGCCGTCCACGCGGCGAAACGCCACCTCCTCGACGCGCTGGGCGTCGCGCTGGCC
>JBASRP010000081.1:0-1706 GCA_049273905.1 Actinomycetota bacterium | reverse complement strand
GGAGGATAAAAATAGTAAGCACAGTGCGAAGAAAAAAATAAATTTTCTCATAAGCTATGATCCCCTTACTTTGCAGTGAGTCCTTAGGACAATTGGGAATTCAGAAGTTGAGATTAGGGTTTTGTCCAGGTAGAAGAGACCTGTTATTGACCATTATTGAGGCGCTGCAAGGTACGGTCGGGAGGACATTCGGTCGAATAGGCGTCAGGGCCGGCATCGGCCGCCCCATCGGTTATACCGCCATCCTTCGCGGCATCTCCACACAGCCCCAAAGCGACATCACCTTCGGAAAATCCTATCCTCCCACAACCCAGGGCCGTGAGGGCGATACCAATCACAACAGGTATGAGCAATAAAGGCACGCAAAGAATCCTTAGATTTTGCGGTCTAGAGGGATCGTTTTATTCTGACGCCCAATGCCAACACCGTGGACAAGAGGAACAGGGTCGTTAGCGACACCGCAGTTCCGGCCTTTCCATGGGAGACAAGGCTGCAACCGCCCGAAGTCAAGGGGGTGTCGCCCGTATTGGGGTCGGGCACCGAGCATTGGCTACCGGCAGGCGGGCCGAGCACATCGGCATCGATGCAATTACAATCCTCTCCATTGGCGACACCGTCGTCGTCCACGTCCGAATCGCAGGCGTCCCCTGCTCCGTCACCGTCCAAATCGTCAATCTGAGTTAAACGACTGGTGTTACAAGGAAAAGGCGATGTATTGCCGGGAGGAGGCAGAAGATTGATGGGAATTACTGTATCATCCTCGCAGGTAAAGTCCGCCGCCGGAGGAGGACAGAGGTCCATAGGTTCGCCACCACTGCAATCGGGAATGCCGTCTTGATCGCTGTCTTTGGGTTGATCGCAGGCATCACCTACCCCATCGCTGTCGCCATCGGCTTGATCCGAATTGGCCCCATCGGGGCAATTGTCGGCCTCACCGTTAAAGGGCGAGCAGAAATACGTAGGCCCTAAGTAATAGGGGTGGTCAGAAACGCTGGAACCGCAAATGCCGTCCGCATCAAAATCCAGTTCTATTTCAAAATCGGTTCGGGCCAGGGCCGCTTGGGACCCAAAAAGCACCAAAATTATTAAAAAGGAGTTTATATAAATTAGTTTTTTAATCATTTTCATGGCGCTTTCCTTCTTTATTGGGTGACCCTATCGAGGGAACCTTGGCAATTTTCGAGGGCAACGCCTCCGTCACCTTGTGGGCTACAACTCACTATTTGGTAATGATCCTTTGAAGTCAGCGGGTCGCTAATATTGGACAGCATCACGCTCACTCCATTAAAAATGCCGCTGGCAAAGGGTAGGGTTACTTGGGAACCACAGAAATTGATGCTTTGGCTTCCCGCCAAGTCAATGGTGAGCGGGAATTTACTTGCATCTTCCACGCTTTCGACATTGAAATAACCATCCTTAAGTTCGCAGTTATTGGTACCTGAAAATGACAAGGTACCCCTTCCCAAATAATGACTTATGTTTGTGGTGCCGTGCCTAAATCTAAATTCGTAAGGAAACGAAGTTAGATTCGCGGCATCGGGTGTTGAGGCGTCGACATAAGCATCGATGCCGGCGTCGCTGTCGCTACCACTGTCACTAATTCCACCCGTTCCGCCGGAGCCCCCGCTGCCCGCAGCGCCTCCGCTGCCAGCCACACCGCCGCTTCCACCGGTGGAATTCCTGCCACCGGTTCCACCCGTCCCGGC
>JBASRP010000079.1:0-3418 GCA_049273905.1 Actinomycetota bacterium | reverse complement strand
AGCATGAAGCGCGCCGCCGCGGCCGCGCTGCTCCTGCTGGCGGTCGTGGCGTGCGGCGGCGCACCATCCGAGCGGACGATCGCCGTGCGGATGCACTACTCGAAGTACCAGCCCGGCGCGCTGACGGTGCGCGCCGGGCAGACCGTCGAGTTCGTGCTCGTCAACGCCGACCCGATCGCGCACGAGTTCATCATCGGGACGCACGCGCAGCAGCTCGAGCACGAGAAGGGCGACCCGCACGATCCGCACAACCGGCCGGGCGAGGCCACGATCGACGGCTCGAAGACGACGCGCGTGCGATATACGTTCCAGAAGGCCGGCACGTTCGAGTACGCGTGCCACAGGCCGGGGCACTACACCTACGGGATGGTGGGCACCGTCAGGGTGACGACGTAGCGTCGTCCTCGAGTGCCGGCTGTTTGGTTCGGTCCGCCGGCTCGGCCTCTATCCCCGCCCGCTCGCAGATGATCTGCCATTCGTCGTCGCGCACCGGTTGCACGGAGAGGCGCATGCCGCGTTGGACGAGCGTCATGTTCTCGAGGCCCGGCGTCCGGCGGATCTCCTCCAGTCTGACCATCTCGGGGAACTTGGTCACGAAACGCACGTCGGGCATGAACCAGCGCGGCTTCTCGGGGTTCGATCGCGGGTCGTAGTACTTGCTCGTTGGGTCGAACGCGGTGTGATCCGGGTACGCCTCGCGCACGACCTCGCAGATGCCGACGACGCCGGGCGGGTCGCAGCTCGAGTGGTAGAAGAACGCGCGCTCGCCGAGTTTCATCGCCTGCAGGTTGTTCCGCGCCATGTACGCGCGGACGCCGTCCCACGGCGCGGTGCCGAGACGCTCGAAGTCGTCGATCGAGAACGCGTCGGGTTCGGTCTTCAGAAGCCAGTGCGCCACGGCGACGCATCATACGTCGCCGTGGCGAACCGGAAACTGCTTACGCGGTGCGCTTCATCCAACGCCGCGTCGCGTACGCCGTCACGATCCCCGCGATGCCGAGCCCGGCCATGTCGCCGAGGCCCGTCGCCGGGAGGTGCGACCCACCCTGATTCGAGCGCGGGAGCGTGCGCGTCGTCTTGGTCCCCTTCACCTGGGCCGGAACCTTGACGCCCGCCATCGCCTTCCCGTTCGAATCGAAGAACGTCTGCGGGTTGATCTTGAAGACCTGCTTGCCGTCGACGACGCGAGAGTCGGTCGGCTGCGCCGCGGCCGCCCGAGCCTGCGCGAACTGCATCAGGTGCGGATCGACCGGGTCGAAGAGCTGGCCCTTCGCGTGGTACACGGCGTTGCGCATCGCGTATTGCGCGTGCAGGAAGTCGCCGACCTTGAAGAGATCGCTCGCGAGATCACGGTCGGCGAGCGTCGCAGCCTGCGTCGTCTTCAGATCCTCGCTCGGGGTCGTGCGTCCCGCGGCGCCCTCAAGGAAGTAGGCGTCGGCCAGCCAGTCTTGCGCCTGCTTCATGTACTCGGCCGCGTGGCCGTACATCAGGCGATCCTGGTCGACGGACTCGTAGATGCCGTAGGTGTGGCCGTACGTCGTCGGCGACGACGTGTAGTCGTACTGCCACTTGTTCATCTCGTAGTAGTAGTGCCACTTCCCCGTGAACGGCGAGCCCGGTGGAGGCGGCCCCACCGCTTGCTCAACGGACACCGTTCCGTCGTGCGGGTGGTGAAGGCCGAGCCCGTGCGCGGACTCGTGCTGAACGATGTACGTCAGGGCCCGGCCGTTCGTGAACGGATTGGCCGGCGTGCAGGCCGGCGCGACCGGTGACGACTTCGCGCAGTCGATCGCGCCGGACCAGACGGAGCGTTCGTTCAAGTTGTCGATCTGCCCCCAACCGTCGCCGTCGTTGGTCCCTTCGGCGATGCCACCGACGATCAACGGAAGCGCGACGTTGTAGAGCTTCTCGAAGTAGATGTTGATCACGGGCACGGTGAGCGCTCCATCGATCAGAGGCGCGAACCGCTTGCGGTTGCGATCGATGAAGTTCCGAATCGCCGCCGTGTCGACGCCGAGGTCGGCCACGCCGGTGGCGAGGGCACCGTTGTTCTTCCCTTCCTCGATCGCGCGCTGCCGATCGTCCACCTCGGTGCAGCCCTGGTCGGCGCTCGGCGAACGGAGGCCGGCGCTGGCGAGGGGGCTGCCCTCCCAGATGACCTGGTGGTGGTTGTCGGAACAGCCGAGGAGCTGCGGCTCCGAGAGGTTCGGCAGCGACGGAACCGAGTCGAGGAACGTCGCGTACGGGATCGCCGAACGCAGCGCCTCGATCGCCTTCTTCGGGTCGTACAGCTTGTTGAAGTCGATGTGGTAGAAGCCGCCGGCCTCGGGCTGCGAGTAATGGTCGATCCAGTTGTTGGTCGCAAGGATGTAGACGTCCGCCGGGATCGGCCTGTACAGGTAGCTGCCGATGTACTTGAACGCGATCCCTTGGTTGATGTCCCAGCCGAGCACCTCGCCGAGGGAGTCGCCGGCAGCGCGCGTCGTCCCGGTCGGGTCCTTCGGGACCGGGATCGTCCCGTTCCACGTCGGATCGTTGCGCCACTGCCAGATCGGCGGGTCGAAGCCGGCCGATCCGTCCT
This sequence comes from Actinomycetota bacterium, assembly GCA_049273905.1. Classification (GTDB taxonomy): domain Bacteria; phylum Actinomycetota; class AC-67; order AC-67; family AC-67; genus JBASRP01. The sequence goes on along the minus strand of JBASRP010000079.1, from coordinate 837 downwards.
GGCCGGACACCTCCTCCCGCAGCCAGTTCTCGCGCTCGTAGAAGCTCGGTGCCGAGCCGAGATCCTGGAAGTAGATGCGGTACGTGCCTCCCCAGCCCCGGGCGTCGTCGACCTGGCCGCCGCCGCCGAGGTCGGCGTCGGTGATGTGGTTGAAGCTGCCCCAGTAGTGATAGCGGTCGGGGCGGAAGTAGTCGTCCGCGTACTCCGGGCTGAACGTGTCCATCAACAGGAACGTCACGCCGCGCTCCACGCCCATCGGGTTCTCGTCGATGTCGACGCTGCTTTTACCCTTGTTGTTCCAGTGCGGGTCACGCCCCGCTGTGGGGTCCGGATTGATGAAGTCCGCGCTGGTCTTCTTGCCGGTCGTCAGATCCGTGAATGCCGCGTCGTACTTCGAATTCGTGCGTGAGTTGTGGATCCATTCCTCGATGTCGAACGCGTCGACGAGGTCCCACTTCGTGGTGTCCGTCACGAGGTGGTCGGCACCGCGGAACTGGCCGAACTTCGCGTTGTACGCGGTGAGGTACAACTCCTTGTAGTGCACCGGGAGCGACACGGACGTCGCGTAGACGCCCATCGGGCCCGGGTCGTGGTCGTACTCGGTCGCCGCCTTCGCCGCGGCGAAGAGATCCTTCGTGTACGAATCGTCCGCCGCGAGGAAGTGGTAGTCGAAGTTGAACTTCAGCGGCTCGAAGTACGGGACGGCCGTCGGTGCGGTCGCGACCTCGTTCGTCACCGGCTTTAGGTCCTCCGGCAGACGATTGCTGTTCGTCGGATCGGTGCCCGTGAAGTGGTTCGTCTGGTGCTGCACGAGACCGGACGCCTGGGAGTCCCGGA
>JBASRP010000055.1:0-1854 GCA_049273905.1 Actinomycetota bacterium | reverse complement strand
GCCTCGGCCACCGGCTCGACCGTCCCCGTCTCGTTGTTCGCCCACATCACGCTGACGAGCGCGGTTTTGTCGTCGACCGCCGCCGCGAGCGCGTCGAGACGGACGACCCCGTTCGCGTCGACGCCGACCTCCCGCACGCGGAAACCCTGGCGCGCGAGCCAGCGCGCCGGGTCGAGCACCGCGTGGTGCTCGATCATCGTGACGACCACGCCGTCGCGCCCCTGCTCGCGGCCGTGCCAGGCCGCGCCTTTGACCGCGAGGTTGTCCGCCTCGGTCCCGCCGGAGACGAAGACGATCTCGTCGGGCCGCGCGTTCACCGCTGCGGCCACGCGCTCGCGGGCTTCGTCGACAGCCTTCCGCGCCTCGCGCCCGGCGGAATGGACGCTCGAGGCGTTCCCGAAGCTTTCGCCCAAGAACGGCTCCATGGCTCCGCGCGCGGCGTCCGAGAGAGGCGTCGTGGCAGCGTTATCGACGTAGATGGAGGTGGGGGTTTGCACGCCTCACAGGCTACCGCGGATCCGAGCGGTCACGATGGGGCGCCGCGACCCTCGGTCAGGCGATCAGCGGCCCGTTCGGGATGCCGTTGCCCTCGGTCGTCGTGATCGCGAGAAGTGCTGCCGTGGAGTAGCCCATGGCGGCGTAGAGGCTCGCGTCGTAGAAGCGGCTCTTCGTCCCGTCAGCGTAGATCCAGATCGTCCCGTCCGAACCCTTGAGCAGCGTGCCTTCGCGGTACGTCATAACCGGACCCAGAGGCAGCGCGACGTCGCCCAGGTTGGCCGGAACGATCTCCGCGTCGCGGTAGCGTGATCGCCAGACGGTAACCGTCGGATTGCGATGACGGAGCGCTGTGTCGATCGTCCAGACGCTCCCATCCGACGCCCGCACGACGGCCCCTTCCGGATGGCGCGTCGCGTCCGAGATCTTCTGCCCCGAGGGCAAACCGGCCAGCTCGTCGGCCGTGATCGGAAGCGCCGAGGCTGCCGTGTACTTGAGTGCTTCGTAGATGCCGGTGTCGAACTCGCGCACCTTGCCGTTCGAGAAGATGGCATAGGTGTTGTCCGGCTCCTTCAGGAGAGTCCCGTCGCGGAGCTCGAGTGGCGACCCGGCCGGATACCGGTCGACTTCGACGTCGGTCGTCGCGACGGGCTCCGCTGCGCGGTACCAGCTGTTGAGAACGAGAGGCGACGGAACGAGGCGGGCATCGCCGTCCTCGATAACGACCGTCCGGGTCGGCGTCCGTAGGACCGTCCCGTTGGGATGCTGGATGACGACGTAGGTGAGGAGACTCGCAGGGCGTGCGACGGTGCTCCGCTTCCCGGCGGTGATCCTCACGGGAACGGCGCCCGTGTAGCCGGTGAGCTCGCCGGTCGGCGATCGGCCGTTCCACGTCGCGGTCAGCGACGTGCCGTAGCCGCTGAACTTGCGGAGGACGCCGCTGCCGCCGACCGTAAGGAATTCAACGCTCCAGCTGAGGCTCGCCGAGAACGTCGCCCGCACGGTCACCGCTTCGTTCTTCGTATCGCCGTCGGGCCGGAGCACCGTCGAAGACTGCGTCGGCAAGTAGATCTTCGGCAGGCCCATGGCGTTAACGGCTTTCCGGATCGACGGGAGCAGGTAGTACGCCTTCGCGCCGGGACAAGCGGTTTGCTGCCCGTCGCGATGGCCGGAGATCCGGTTGAAGGTCACCCGCTTCCCGGCCGGGTACTTCGGGTTGCCGCCGGAGGTCATCGTTACCTTGGCGGCGGGCGGCACGTGGTGGACGTCGAGCTTCCACGCCAGGACGCGCTTCAGCGCGCTCTGCATCGCGCTCGACGGAGTTGTGCTCGTGAAGGTGCCCATGAGCGAGATCCCGGT
>JBASRP010000049.1:0-7597 GCA_049273905.1 Actinomycetota bacterium | reverse complement strand
GAGCCAGCGTTTCGGCCGCCGGTACGCCGCGAGCTCCTTCTTCGCCCAACGTTCGAGGTCCGCCGGCTTCAAAGCAGCGCCCTTCTTCGCGACGACGGCCGCGCCGACGACGCTGCCCTTCGTCTCGTCCTCGATGGCGAGCACCGCCGCGTCGGCAACCTTCGGATGCTGGCGGATCTCTTCTTCAACCTCGACCGGGAACACCGAATATCCGCCGACCTTGATCACGTCCTTCTGGCGACCCTCGAAGAACACGGTCCCGAGAGGTCCGATGCGCGCGAGGTCGCCGGTGCGCAGCCAGCCGCCTTCGAGGACCTTGCCGGTCGCCTCGGGGTCGCGGTGGTATCCCTCGAGAACGCCGGGACCGCGGACGCACAGCTCGCCGACCTGCCCGCGCGGCAATTCCTTGCCCTTCTTGTCGACGACCTTCACGCGGTACGGGAAGACCGGCATCCCGGCGAACCGTTTCGGCATCTGCACCGGGCCCGGCGGCATCACCTTCGCCATGGCCGCGCCGGCGAGCTCGACCATCCCGTAGGCCTCCATGAAGAGTGCAGGCACCGGCCCGGCGATGCGGCCCATCTTCTGGAACCTCTTGGCGAGATCGCGCGGCATCACGTCGGCCGCGCTCGCCCACACCTTCACGCTGGTGAGGTCGCGATCCTCGGCGCCGGCGTCGAGCATCGCGCGGTACATCGCCGGCACGCCGACGAACATGTCGGCTTGTTCCTTCTCGATCACGTCGAGCACCTTCGCCGCGTCGAAGTGACCGAACATCCGGTTCGTGATGCCGGCGAGCATCAGACCCACCGCGGAGGACAACCCCATGATGTGCGCGATCGGCAGGCCGGTGACGGCGGTCCGGACGGTGAGCGGCAAACCCGTCGGCTGCAACGCCGCCGGCGACAGCATCGACAGCAGCCCGTCATTCGTCAGCCGCGCGCCCTTCGGGCGTCCCGTCGTGCCGCTCGTGTACATCACGGATACGACCGTGTCGGATGCGGCGGGCATCGGAGGCACCGCCTGCTTCACGCGACGCATCCGCGGCACCAGGTCGACGGCGCCCGTCACCTTCCCGAGCGAGAACCACCGCTCGATGCTCGGCATCCTCGTCCGCGGGCCGACGGAACCCTTGTAGGTCCGCGCGTCGCCGATCAAGGTCGTCGCGTCGGCCAGCGACACGAGCGTGCGGACCTCCTCGGGCTTGAGGATCGGGTTCACGGGCACGGCCACGCCGCCGGCGCGGATCACCGCAAGCAACGTCAGCAGGAAGTCGACGCCGTTGGACGGAACGACAGCGGCGAGCTCGCCCAACGGCATCCCCTGCTTCGCGAGCTCCGTCGCCAGGCGCCCAACGACCCGGTCGACGTCCTCGAACGTCAACGTCTTCGTTCCGGCGAGAACCGACTTCGTCTCGAGCTCGAATGCCACGCGGTCCTTGTGCACGGACGCCAGCCGCTCCGTGAGGTTCGCGACCGTCAGATCGCGCCGCAGCGCCAGCAGCAGCCGTCGCGGGAGAGACGACGGGATGCTGACGTTCCGCAAAGGTCCAGGCAGCCGGGGCAGCGTCAGTCGCGGCATGTCTCACCCAGCATCATCGCGCGCGTCGTGCGCGGGCAAACCGGCGATCAGTCGAGCTTGCCGAGGAGCGGCCAGTACTCTTTCTTCGTGGTTTGGTAGTCGTACAGCGACCCGCCGTACACGTTCACCGCGTTCGCGGCGCGCACGAAATCCTTGACCTCATCGGTCGAGATCTCATCCCCGACCCCGCCGATCACGTGAACGGGAATGCGGGGCTTTCCGGTCAGGGAGCGCACCTTTTCGACGTTGCCTTTCGTGTAGCCATACGCGCAGTGTTCCGGCTTCTCCTCGCAGTCGTCGCGGAAGCTCCAGTACGCCATCGGCATGAACAGGTTCGAGACGTCGGCCAGCGCCTTCCACGGGAACCCTACCCAGCTCTGCGGCCGGACCTCCATCGCGAGCGGGGCGGGAACGATCGCCGCGATCGGGTAACGGCTCCCGAGCGCCGTCCGCACCCTCTTCGCGTGCGTCGCGACGGCGCGGTTCCAGGCGGCGAGTGACGGCATCTGCCCCTTGTACTCGACGTCGATACCCAGCCCGTCGAACGCATCGCCGGATGGCGCGCGATAATGCGCGATCGCCGTCGTCCGCCGGACGTCGCGTGTGATGTCGTCGTAAGCAGGCAGATACCAGCCGATCGCTTTCATCTCGTGCGCGTGCGCGGCCGTGAGCCAGCGCCCGGCGGCCGCGTAGTCCTGGAAATTGGCCTTGTCGTCCGGTGCCGGCTTGTTCCAACGGCCCGTCTGCAGATACAGGGTCTTCACGCCGTGCGCCGCCATGTCCGCGACCGCCGCCTCGGCGTCGACGAACTCGTAGTCGTACAGATCCACCCACGCGCCGAGCCCACGGAACGCACTGAGGTTCGGTCCCGGGGGCGGCTTCGGTTTCGGCGGGGGCTTCGGCTTAGGTATCGGCGTCGACGGTTTCGGCGTCGGGCTCGGTGTGGGCGGGACGTAGAGCGGATGCATCAGATCCGCTTCGCCGACGCGCGGGTCGTACGCGAGCGCGGGGAGGCGGCGGTCGATACGTGGCGCCGGCTGGCGGCGCCACGCGAATGCGCCGATCCCCGTCGCAACGAGCAGAACGACGAGCGGACCGACCACCAAAGGGCGGACGACGAACCTCGCGACACGTCTCATGGAGTGCCGCTAGTATCGAGCCCTTCCGCGCAGCCGACAACAGGTTCGGGATGAGCTGCCGGAATGCCCGACTCGCTCAACACGAGACGGCCGACACCCGATGAATGCATCGATGAGACTTCGCGCGCTGATCCTGTCGCTCGCACTGCTAGCGCTCCTGCCGGCGGTGGGCGCGCGCGCGGCCGACGGCACGCCGCCCGTCGTGTCCATCACCACCCCCGCGACGCTGACCGGGTCGCTCCTCTTCGCCTTCTCCGAAGACGTCCAGAACGTCACATCCGACAACGTCTTGATCCGCTACGAAGGGGCCACGAGCGCACTCGCCTCGACACTGCGCTGTCGCTCGGGAGCGGGCGCCGACGTCTCCTGCGCCACCGGGCCAGTGCGCACCGTGACCCTCACCCCCACTGCGATCCTCATCCCGGGCCAGGTTTACGGCGGCGTCGTGAACGACACCGGCCCGGCGCCGGTCACGGACATTTCGGGTGAGCCCGCCGCGTTCACGCAACGCTTGTTCCGGACCTCCGTGACCGAAGAGGAGACGAGCGCCGCGGCCTCGTTCCGCTGGCGGATCCGGACGGACGCCGGCGCCTACGGAGGGTCTTACGCCGTCGAGCGGCTCAACGGCGCGTACGCCCGCTACAGCTTCAGCGGATCGAGCATCACGTGGCACTCGCTGCGCGGACCCGATCAGGGCAAGGCGACGGTGTTCATCGACGGCGTTTCGAAGGGGACCTTCGATCAGTACACGTCGACGCGGGTCTATCGAACCGGACGGACCTTCGCCGGTCTCGGCGCGGGACGGCATTCCTTCTCCCTCCGCGTCGATGGCCGGCGGCGACCGGCCTCGACCAATACCTACATCGTCGTGGACGCGCTCACGGTCGGCGGCGTCCGGACGAGTTCCCCCGCGATGCGATTCCAGTGGCGTCGCGGAAGTGCGACTCCGGCATACGGCGACCGCTATGCGGTGAGCGACGTCGCCGGCGCCAACGTGTACTTCACTTTCCGCGGGCCCGGCATCGACTGGTTCACGGCGGTCGGTCCCGACCAGGGGATCGCTGACGTGTACGTGGACGGCGTGTTGAAACGCTCGTACGACAACTTCGCGCCGGCGACGAAGTTCGGCGTCGTCCGCAGCCTCCGGAACATGAGCGACAAGATCCACACCTTGCGCATCATCGTCAAGGGGAAGAGGGCCTCGGCGTCTCGCGGGACGAACGTCATCGTCGACCGATTCGTCGTGCGGCTCATCAGCGTCGCCGCGTTCCGGCACCTCGGCGCGTGGGTGGACCTGTACGACTACGCGCTCGACCCGCACACCGCGATCGCCAACATGCGTTCGCACGGCGTCAAGACCGTCTACCTTCAGACCGCCCGCTGGTCGAGCTCCGCCGACATCGTGTACCCAACCGACGTGAACAGCTGGCTCCGCGAAGCGCACGCGGCGGGCTTGAAGGTCGTTGGGTGGTATCTGCCCGCGTACAGCGAATACATGAACATCGACGTACGGCGGACCGTCGCGATCGCGCGCTACCGCAGCCCGGAGGGCCATCATTTCGACGCGCTCGGGATCGACATCGAATACAAGGGCAAGACGGCGAGCCTCAGTGAGTTCAACTCGGGCATCGTCACGCACCTCGACCGGGTGCGCAGCGGAGCGGGATCGTCGTTCACGATCGCGGCGATCGTGCCGTCGCCCATCGGGATGGCCGTTAGTCCCTCGTCCTGGACGGGCTTCCCGTGGTCGGCGATCGGCAAGCGCGCGCACGTCGTCATGCCGATGGCCTACTGGTCGTACCGGACCGACTGTCCGAGCAACCCTGCGCATTGCCCCTACCGGTATGGGCTCGACAACGTCACCGAGTCGCGGCGCCTCACAGGCCTGCCCGTACACATCATCGGCGGCGTCGGCGACAACGTCACGGCCGGCGAGGTAAGCGACTTCGTCGCCGGCACGCGGGCGGCAAAGGCGTACGGAGGTTCGCTGTACGACTACCGGACGACGGCGTCGTCCTACTGGCCCTATCTCGAGAAGCTGAACCTGCTTTAGGGCGTCCGGACGAGCTCCGGCGGGAGCGCCGCGGCCGTCGTCCGAGAGAACGCGTCGAGTAACGACGGCAGGTCGCGGGTGAGCGCTTCGCGCGCGTCGGGGTCGAGCTCAGAGAGGACCCTTCGTAGTTTCCGCCGGCGGCATTGCTGGACCGCACGCACGATCTCGCGGCCTTTCTCCGTGACCTCCAGGATCACCTGTCGCCGGTCGACGGTGTCCCGCTTCCGGTTGATGAGGCGGCGGCGCACCAGCCGGTCGACGAGCTTCGTCGTAGCCGGCCGCCCGACGCCGAGCTCCTCGGCCAGGACGCTGGCGTTCCGCGGACCGCGCAGCGCCAGCGACGCGAGCGCGCGGTACTGGGTCGCACTGACCTCGGTGCCCTCCCCCATCTCGGTCAGGCACTGAGTCATGAGCCGGAAGAGATGGCGCGAGACCGCGGTCATCGCCTCGAGCAGGTCTTCTTGTGTTCCGGCCAGCGGAGACCTCCGGAATATCGGTTTGCCGATAAGCGTTCCTAAGGATACCATTTCCTAAGGAAACTATCTGCCTGGGCAGGAGGCATACCGAGTGAAAGCCGACCGCGCGCACCTCGCGGTCGAGCGCGCCCTCCCCCAGCCTCCCATCCAGGTCGCGCCGGTCCCCCTCGAGCAGCCGCGCCCGCAGCGGCGCTTCAAGACCCTCGAACCGCTCTCCCACCGCAACTTCGCGCTGTTCTGGAGCGGGGCGCTCGTTTCGAACATCGGGACGTGGCTACAGAACGTCTCCTTGTCGTGGCTGGTCCTCGAGATCACCGACTCCGCCTTCTGGGTGTCGATGGTGACGTTCGTACAGTTCTTCCCGACGTTGCTGTTCGGCCTCTTCGGCGGCCTGCTGGCCGACCGCGCCGACCGCCGGCGCGTCCTGCTGGTCACCCAGACCTGGGCGATGGGGTTCGCGTTCGCGCTGGCTGCGGTCACGCTGTCCGGCCACGCGCACGTCTACACCCTGCTGCCGATCATCGGCGCGGCCGGGATCGGGATGGCGTTCAACGCCCCGTCGTTCCAGGCCATCATCCCCGACCTCGTCCCCCAACGGTCGGTGATCGACGCGGTTGCGCTGAACTCGACGCAGTTCTCGGCGGCCCGGGTCATCGGACCCGCGCTCGGCGGGTTGCTGCTCAGGTTTGCCGGCGCGGGCTGGGCGTTCCTCGCCAACGCCCTGTCGTTCCTCGCCGTGATCTTTGCGCTCACGCTGATCCGGACGGAGCGCCAGTCTCCCCCGACCTCGTCCGGCGCGCGCGCACTGTTCGGCGGCGTGCGTCACGCACGCGGAACGCCCGCGGTCGCCGCGTTGCTCGTCACGACCGCGATCGTGAGCCTCTTCGGCGCGCCGGTGATCGCCCTTCTGCCGGTCATGGCGAAGAAGGTTCTCGGCCTCGGGGCCGGCGGCTTCGGCGCACTGTTCGCTCTCTTCAGCTGCGGCGCCGTCACCGGCGCGCTCGCGACGGGTACGGTCGTGCGCCGGTTCGGGATGCGCGCGACGACCGGAGGAGGTCTGGCCCTGCTGGCGGTCCTGATCGCGGCGTTCGGGTTCTCGACGCGGCTGGTCGTCTCCGCAGTGCTCCTCGTCGGGATCGGCGCTCTCTACACGATGTCGGTCTCCGCCACGAACACCGGCCTGCAGAGCTCGGTGCCGACGGGCAAGCGCGGACGGATCATGAGCCTGTACATGATGGCGTGGGGTGGCCTCTATCCGGTCGGCGCACTGATGGCCGGCATCATCGCGATACACCTCGGCGCGCCGGCGACGCTCAAGATCCTCGCGCTGCCGCTGGCCGTCGCCGCGACGGCACTCGCGCTCTTCGGGCATGAGCTGTCGCGGATCGTTCCGCCTCACACGTCGCGCTAACGCTCGATCGTCAACACCAAGCCGTCGAGGATGTCGGCCTCCGAGACCAAAACGTTCCCAAGACCGAACCCATCCATAACGGCGAGCAGGATCTCGGCGCCGGCGACGATCACATCTTCGCGACCGCGCGGCATGGCCGGCAGCGAGCGCCGCTCTTCCGACGTCATCGACGCCAAGCGATCGGTCACCTCCTCGACATCGCTGCGCGTGAGCAGCGCGTGGTGGATCGCGTCGCGGTCGTAGCCGTCGAGGCCGAGCGAAACCGCCGCGATCGTGGTGATTGTGCCGGCGACGCCGACGAGCGTCGCGGCCGCCGATCCGACCGTGCGTTGCGCTTCCTGCACCGCCGTCGCTGCGTCGGCGCGCACGTCGACCAGCTCGGCCTGCGCCGGCGGGTCGTGATGGATGTGCCTTTCGGTCAGGCGCACCGAGCCGACGTCGAGCGAGATCGCGCCGTCGACGGATCTCTCGCCCACGACGAACTCGGTCGACCCTCCGCCGATGTCGAGCACGAGGAACGGACCGCCGGGGCCGAGGTCGCTCGTGGCGCCGAGGAACGATAGGCGCGCCTCCTCGTCGCCTGTCAGCACCTCGGCATCCTGCCCGGTCGCTGTGCGCACGCCGTCGAAGAACTCGTCGCGGTTCGTGGCGTCGCGTGCCGCGCTGGTCGCGGCGATCCGGATCGTGGTGGCGCCGAGCTCCCGCGCGCGGGCGTGGTAGCCCGCGATCGCGTCGAGGGTACGTTTCAAGGGTTCTGGACCGAGCCGCCGCGTCTTGTCGACCCCCTCACCGAGGCGCGTAATGATCAGGTCGCGATCCAGCTGTTTGGCGTTGCGTCCGTCGACCTCGGCCACGTAGAGGCGGACCGAGTTGGTCCCGACGTCGATCGCGGCGAGCGTCGTCACCGGCGCGCGCGCGCGAACGCGGGGTGCCCGGC
>JBASRP010000043.1:0-3809 GCA_049273905.1 Actinomycetota bacterium | reverse complement strand
GCACCACGGGCTATCCCGCGATCATCCGCCCGTCGTTCACGCTCGGCGGAACGGGCGGGTCGATCGCGTACAACCCGGAGGAGCTCGAGGAGGCGGTGCGCTGGGGCGTGCAGATGTCGCCGCTCGGGACCGTCCTCATCGAGGAGTCGGTGATCGGCTGGAAAGAGTTCGAGCTCGAGGTCATGCGCGACCTTGCCGACAATGTCGTCATCATCTGCTCGATCGAGAACGTCGACCCCATGGGGGTCCACACCGGCGACTCCATCACCGTCGCGCCCGCCCAGACGCTGACCGACAAGGAGTATCAGCTGATGCGCGACGCCGCCGTCGCGATCATTCGCGAGATCGGCGTCGAGACGGGCGGCTCGAACATCCAGTTCGCCGTGAACCCCGAGAACGGTCGCCTGGTGGTCATCGAGATGAATCCGCGCGTGTCGCGCTCCTCCGCGCTCGCGTCCAAGGCGACCGGGTTCCCGATCGCAAAGATCGCCGCCAAGCTGGCCGTCGGGTACCGCCTCGACGAGGTGCGCAACGACATCACGCGGGAGACGCCCGCATCATTCGAGCCGGCCCTCGACTACTGCGTCGTGAAATTCCCGCGGTGGGCGTTCGAGAAGTTCCCCGAGGCGGACCGCACGCTGACCACGCAGATGAAGTCCGTCGGCGAGGCCATGGCCATCGGCCGGACGTTCAAGGAGGCGCTCCAGAAGGCGATCCGCTCGCTCGAGGAGGACCGCTACGGGCTCACGCTCGACCGCGACGTGGACGATGAGACGCTGCGCGGTCTCCTGCGCGTCCCGAATCCGGACCGGCTGTTCGCCCTCGGCGACGCGCTGCGGCGCGGCATCTCGACGGCCGAGGTCCACGCGCTGACGAAGATCGATCCGTGGTTCATCGAAAACGTCCGCGAGATCGTCGCCTACGAGTCGGAGATCCGGCGGACGGCGCTGACGGATCCGGCCGTGCTCCGGCGCGCCAAGCAGCTGGGCTTCTCCGATCGATACCTTGGGCGCCTGCTGGGTCGGGCCGAGACCGAGGTCCGCGCGCTGCGGCTCTCGCACGGCATCCGCGCCACCTTCAAGACCGTCGACACGTGTGCCGCGGAGTTCGTCGCCTACACGCCGTATCTCTACTCGACCTACGAGGACGAGGACGAGGCGCCGCGGACGGACCGCACCAAGGTCGTGATCCTCGGCTCGGGGCCCAACCGCATCGGGCAGGGCATCGAGTTCGACTACTGCTGCGTGCACGCCGCTTTCGCGCTGCGCGCGCGCGGCATCGAAGCGATCATGATCAATTGCAACCCGGAGACCGTGTCGACCGACTACGACACGTCCGACCGGCTCTACTTCGAGCCGCTGACGTTCGAGGACGTGCTCAACATCGTCGAGAAGGAGCGTCCGCTTGGCGTCATCGTGCAGTTCGGCGGGCAGACGCCGCTCAAGCTCGCGGTGCCGCTCCAGCGCGCGGGCGTGCCGATCCTCGGTACCTCGCCCGACGCGATCGATCGTGCCGAGGACCGCAAGCGGTTCAGCGCGCTGCTCGACGAGCTCGGCCTGAAGCAGGCGGCCGGGGCCACCGTCCGGTCCCTGCCCGAGGCGCGCGATGTCGCGGAGCGGCTCGGCTATCCGGTGCTGGTGCGGCCCTCGTACGTCCTCGGCGGACGCGCGATGCGCATCGTCTACGACGATCAGGACCTCACCCAGTTCGTGGGCGAGGCCCTGGAAGTCGCGCCGGAGCATCCGATGCTCATCGACAAGTTCCTGGATGACTCGATCGAGATCGACGTCGATGCCGTCTCGGACGGCGAGCAGGTCGTCGTGGGCGGCGTCATGGAGCACGTCGAGAAGGCCGGCGTGCACTCCGGAGACGCCGCGTGCGCGCTGCCGCCCTACAGCCTGGACGAGGGCCAGGTGGGCGCGCTGCGCGCGCAGACCAAGGCGCTCGCCAGGGCGCTCGGCGTGGTCGGCTTGATCAACGTCCAGTTCGCCATCCGCAACGACACGATCTTCGTGCTCGAGGTGAACCCGCGCGCGTCGCGCACGGTGCCGTTCGTCTCCAAGGCGATCGGCCTGCCGCTGGCGAAGATCGCCGCCGGCGCCATGCTCGGCGAACCGGTCGGCGCCATCGCGCACGTCGAGGAGCGCGAGCTCCGTCACATCGCGGTGAAGGAGTCGGTGTTCCCCTTCATCAAGTTCCCCGGCGTCGACATCGTGCTCGGCCCGGAGATGAAGAGCACCGGCGAGGTCATGGGCCTCGACCGCGACTTCCGCAAGGCGTACCTGAAATCGCAGATCGCCTCGGGGTCGCCGCTGCCGACCTCGGGCAAGGTCTTCGTCTCCGTCAAGAACCGGGACAAGCGCGTGCTGGCCAGTCTCGCGCGCCGTCTCGTGGAGATGGGTTTTTCGCTGGTGGGGACGACCGGCACCGCGCGCGTCCTCGAGCGACAAGGCATGACCGTCGAGCACGTGTACAAGGTCCTGGAGCAGCACCGCCCCAACGTCGTCGACCTCATGAAGCGGGGCGAGATCGCGCTCGTCTTCAACACGCCGGAGGACGGCCGCGCGCGGAAGGACTCGGCGGCCATCCGGCGGACGGCCGTGAGCCAGAACATCCCCTACTACCTGACCGTGGACGGCGCCCAGGCCGCCATCGGCGCCATCGAAGCGCTGCTCAAGGGCGAAGTGGAGGTGCTGAGTCTGCAGGAGTACCACGCCGATGCGTGATCGCGTCTTCGTGGCGCTCGACGTCGAGACGCTCGACGACGCGGCCGCGCTGCTCGACCGTCTCGAGGGCGTCGTGACCGGCGTGAAGATCGGGTCGCAGCTCTTCACGGGTGCGGGGCCGGCGGCGGTGGAGCTGGCGCTCAAGCGCGGCTACCGGGTCTTCCTCGATCTCAAGTTCCACGACATCCCGAACACGGTGGCCGGTGCGGTCCGCAGCGCCACCCGCCTCGGCGTGTTCATGCTGAACGTGCACGCCTCCGGCGGCGCCGACATGATGCGGAGGGCGGCGGAGTCGGCCGCCCAGGCAGCACACGACTTCAACGTCACGCGGCCGATCTGCCTGGCCGTGACCGTGCTGACGAGCCTCGACCGGCGCGCACTGGAGAGCGAGGTCGGGGTCCCGGCCAGCGTGGAGGCTCACGTCCTGCGTCTGGCCGAGCATGCGCGCGACGCGGGGCTCGACGGCTGCGTCGCCTCGCCTCAAGAGATCCGCCGCATCCGGGTCGCGCTCGGCCCGCGCTTCGCGATCGTGACTCCCGGCATTCGGTCGGGGGCAACACCATCGGGGGGCGGAGCCCGGTCGAACGACGATCAGAAGCGTGTGGCAACGCCGCGAGCGGCCGTGCGAGCGGGCGCCGACTACCTCGTCATCGGCCGACCCATCACCGGGGCGGCCGACCCGAAGGCGGCCGCCGCCGCGATCATCGCCGATCTCGCGACGGCATCGCCCTAGCCTAGCCCGCGCTCACCGTCCCGTCGGGCGGCGAGCAGGCCGCCTGGATCAGCCCCACCGCCTCCTCCACCGCGCTGCGCATCGATTCCAGGTTCGCCTGGTGGTCGGCCAGCACGACGATGTACCCGATGCCCGCGGCCGCCACGAACATCGCGCCGTCGTCGGCCGAGAACATCGCGGTCGAGAACGACGCGCGGCCCATCCGCGCGGCGCTGGCCTCGAGCTCACGACCGAGCCTGGCCGCCATCGCCGCGAGGGGCTCCACCGGCACGGACTCGGGGACCTCGGCCGCGATGACGAACCCGTCCGGCGCGACCAGGAGGGCGCCGCGGACGGAGCGCACCTTGAGG
>JBASRP010000042.1:0-4420 GCA_049273905.1 Actinomycetota bacterium | reverse complement strand
GCGGAAGCCTTGGCCGCACCGAACGCCGAGGGCGCGGATCGCGTGGAGGTCCTCCTCGGTCTCGATGCCTTCGGCGACGAGCGTGCACCCCGTCGCGCGCGAGAACGACACCATCGCGCGAACGAGCTCGCGGCGACGGATGTCGCTGTGGATCCCTTGCGTGATGCTGATGTCGAGCTTCAGAACGTCGGGACGCAGCGCGAGCACATGACGCATGCTCGCGAACCCGGCGCCCGCGTCGTCCACCGCGATGCGGATCCCGCGCTCGCGAAGTGACGACAGTGCGGCCTCGAGCGAGGGGTAGTCGGCGACCGGCGCGTGCTCCGTGAGCTCCAGGACGATGCGATGCGCCGGCGCGGCGCCGAGGAGCGCCGGCAGCCGCGGTGAGATCGCGGTCACCGGCGAGACGTTCACGGTGAGGTACGTGTTCGACGGGAGCTCGGCGAGGCGCGCCAAGGCAGCCCGGACGGCGGCGAGCTCGAGCGCGACGCGGGTGCCGTTCCCCTCCGCCTCGGCGAAATGGAGATCGGGAGAGCGGCGGTCGGCGAAACGAGCGAGCGCCTCGGCCCCGACGACGCGGCCGGTGGCGAGGTCGACGATCGGCTGGAGCACGGCCTCCATACCGCCGGGCTTGCGGATGGTGACGCGCGACGAAGTGTCACGGTGGGGAACCCTGCGAGCGAGAGTGGTTGCGGTCACGGCCTGCGCCCCCTGCAGCTTTTGGCTAGGGCACAGGATGACGTCGCGGGAGACATCGGACAATGGCGACGAAGGACGGTTTTCCCTGCTCTTCGGGGCCCATCAGGACTAGTCCGTACGCACGCCGCGTACCGGCGAACACGGAGCGTGTTCGACCAGCCGGACAACCGGGTCTGCCGGTTCAGGCGGAAGTGGCCGCTCCTGCCCGACAGGGATGGGCCCTCCGGCGAGGAACTCCAAGGTCAGTATGGGGATGCGGGTCCGGGTTTCCTTCGTCGCGGCGATCGCCCTCGCCGTCGTTCTCATATTGACCGCCACCGGGACAACGGCCGTCGTCGCCGGGCCCGACTCGCACATGCAACCGCTGCTCGACGGCTGCCAGCGCAGCCAGAGCCTGATCCTCGCCGGGTCGACCCCGGAGTGGACCTACGTCAACGCGAACGACGTGCGCCAGGCGCGGCTGACCGGAGATCAGCGCGCCGGACGGCGCACCGCCGAGGGCGTCGTCGCCGAGTCGCGTCCCGCCGGTGAGGACATCTACCTGTCGCACGACTTCCACGACTACAACCTGATGGTTCGTCCCGACGCGCCCTACACGGGGCTGCTCGGTTCGGCGAACCTCGTGCCCGGCGAGGAGCAGAACCAGATCGAGGGTGAGTGGGAGGTTCAGGAGATCCCATTGTGGGCCTGGCCGAAGGCCGGCGACCGCGTGCGGATGTCGGGGAACTGGATCTGGGACTGCGGGCACTGGGGCAACTCGGCGCTCGACCCGACGGGCCTCTCGCAACTGACGGTCTACGACCCGGTCGAGACGTTCCAGGACATCGTCGGCGGCGGCGGTTTGCGCGGCGAGTCCACCGAGCTGCATCCGATGTACGAGGTCGCCACGTTCCGCGCCAACACCGCCGGCATTCTTCTGCGCTACGGCGCGCACCGGATGTCGCAGCTCGACGTCTGGATCAACGGCGACGGCGCGCCGGCGCACGCACTCGAGGAATGCGCGTTGCTGGGCATCACCAATTGGGTCACCGCGCGCCTCGCGTGCCAGCAGGGACGGGACGTGTCGGGGACCTACGCGTACACCATGAAGCTGTCGAAACGCCCGTCGTCGCGATCGAAGCTCGTCGTCAATCCGATCGTCGTCCATCGCGAAACAGACGGTGCCTTGCTGTCCCTTCCGGTGAAGGTCGTACGCGACGCCAGGCGCGGAACGGTGCGCGTGTCGTTCACGATCCCGCCCGGCGTATCGCAACGCTTCGGTATCAGCGTGAGTGCCGGCTGGTCGGACGACGCGATCCCCGTGCTACACGCCGTCCGGCTCGACCGGATCAAGATCGCGAAGTCGCTCGACGGCGCGAGCGAGTCGAACCTCAACCCGGCCGGTGCGCCCGGGGAGCAGACGCCCGATCCGGGCGAGTGGGTCCTCTATGCAAACGTGTTCGGGCAGTGGATCCAGCTCCCCGTCGCGCAGGTGCGCGACGGACAGACGATCCAGCTCGGACAGACGTTCTTCTTCTGGCTCCCCAAGGGCGTGAAGCCCACGCTGTTCGTCAGCGGCCACGAGTGCGACGAACCTTTGATGGACTGCATCCACGAAGGCACGGGGTCGCAGCCGGACACGCTGGCGATGCGCGAGCTCGGCTTCAACGACCGGCCCGGCCGCATCGAGTATCGCGGCGCCGGCGTCCCGCTGATCTACGGAACGCACACGTACAGGCCGCCGGTGAACCCGGACCCGGGCTCCGGCAACGAGGATCTCTCGGACGCGGTGTGCGGCTTCGGCGGCTGCTACCAGCTCACCGTGACCTGGCTGTCGAAAGTTTTCGGCTAGGTCACTCGCGGATCTGCGCGGCGAGGTAGTTCTCGAGCCCCACCTGTTCGATCAGCTGGAGCTGCGACTCGAACCAGTCGATGTGCGCTTCCTCTTCGGCGATCTTCGGGGCGAGGAACTCGCGCGTCCCCTCGTCGCCTGCTTTGTCGGCGACCTTGAGGCTTTGCGTCAGGAGATCGACGGCGCCGCGCTCGGCGTCGAGCCCGAGCTGGAGCTGCTCCTGCGGGGTCTCGCCCAGCGCGACGGTGCCGATGCGCTGCACGTTTGGGACGCCCTCGTAGTAGAGGATGCGATCGATGATCTCCTCGGCGTCTTTCATCTCGTCCATCGCGTCCTGGCGGAAGCGGTCGGCGAGGCGCTTGTAGCCCCAGTTCGCGCACATCTTCGAGTGGACGAAGTACTGGTTGACGACGGTGAGCTCGAGCGTCAGGAGGTCGTTGAGCGCGTCGATGACCTTCGGATCTCCCTTCATCTCTTGCTCCCTTTCTCGGTCTGACCGTTGCCGTTCGTGCCGCGCCGCGCCGACAGATCGGCCGGGCGATCCGGCTCCCGCGCCCCGCGGAGCAGCTCTTCGATCGCGGGGTGACAGTCGTGACACACGGTTCCCGCGGCCGTCTGCACGCCGATCTCGTCGACGGTGCCGGCCCCGGCCTCGATCGCAGCCCGGATCTTCCGGTCGCTCACCCCACGGCAGAGGCAGACGTACACGCGCGGAGCCTAGCGGCTGTCCCTCAGCGCGGCCAGACGACCCTCGAGGAAGCGGCGCTCGACGTCGTTGGTGGTGAGAGCCAGCGCGCGTTCGTACGACGCCATCGCGTCCTCACGTTTGCCGAGCCGCCGGAAGAGGTCGGCGCGCGCGGCGTGGAACAGGTGGTAGCCGTCGAGCGCATCGCCGATCTCGTCGATCATCGCAAGGCCGCGATCGAGGTCCCCCGCGAGGGCGACGGCGACCGCGCGATTCAGCGCGACCACGGGCGACGGCGCCATCGCGGCGAGCTCGTCGTAGAGCTGCGCGATGCGCGGCCAGTCGGTGTCCTCCGCGCGCGGCGCGTCGGCGTGCAATGCCGCGATCGTGGCTTGGATCTGGTACGGGCCGGGCCGTTCCATCTCGAGACCGCGCCGCAGCAACCGCATGCCTTCGACGATCTGCTGACGGTTCCACCGCGAACGGTCCTGGTCGGCGAGCAGCACGAGGTCGCCGTCCGGCGACACGCGCGCTTCTCGCCGCGCGTCGTTGAGCAGCATGAGCGCGAGGAGACCGAACACCTCGGGTTCAGGCATGAGCATCGCGAGCATCGTGGTGAGGCGGATGGCCTCGCTGCAGAGCTCCTGTCTGATGAGGGACTCGCCGGACGTCGCCGCGTAGCCCTCGTTGAAGATCAGGTAGAGGACGGCAAGCACCGCGCCGAGGCGCTCGGGGAGCTGCGCCTCCTCCGGCACCTTGTACGGGATGTTCGCGTCGCGGATCTTCTTCTTCGCCCGGACGAGACGTTGCGCCAGCGTCGCTTCCGGCACGATGAACGCGCGCGCGATCTCAGGCGTCTGTAAGCCGCCGAGCGTCCGGAGCGTCAGGGCGACCTGCGCGTCGAGCGCGAGCGCCGGGTGGCAGCACGTGAAGATCAACCGGAGCCGGTCATCGGCAAGCCCGTGCGGGTCGAGGTCCTCGTGGCTCGGGCTCTGGGCGTGCCTGGCCTCGATGTCGTACGCGATGGCCGCTTCCTTGGTGTCGATCCGCCGCTGCCGCCGGAGATGGTCGAGGGCCCGGTTGCGGGCCGCCGTCATGAGCCAGCCTCCGGGGCGCTCGGGGACGCCGCCGAGCGGCCAGCGGTCGAGGGCGGCGGTCAGCGTGTCCTGGACGATCTCCTCGGCGAGGTCGAGGTCGCGGACGAG
>JBASRP010000032.1:0-12228 GCA_049273905.1 Actinomycetota bacterium | reverse complement strand
CCCCCGCGAGAGTGAGGTAGCGCGTCGTCTTCTCCTGGTCGGCGTCGGCGCCGGCGGAGACCAGATGCAGCGCCAGCTCGGCGGCGAACTCCGCGAGGCGATCGGCGTAGACGCGCTCGAGCGCGTCCGCGACGCGTGCGTGGAGGATCTTGTGCTGCGCGGGCGAGGCGCTGCTCTCGAGCGCTTGCCGCACCAGCTCGTGGCGGAAGCTCAGGGTGCCGTCCAGGCCGACCGTCACGATGCCGGCGCGCAGCGCTTCGGCGATGGCTCCCGCGGGATCGCCTTCCTCCTCTCGGATGGCGCGAAGCAGGTCGATGCTCAAACTGCGTCCCGCGACCGCGGCGCAGAGAAGCATCGATCGCGTGTCGTCGGAGATGCGGTCGAGCTGGCGGCCGATGACGAGCCGAACGGACCCCGGCACCTCGAGCTCGCCCATCGTGATATCGGACCGCCAGCCGCCGTCGGCGTCGAACAGGCGGCCCTCGTCCTTGAGGTGCTTGACGACCTCTTCGATGAAGAACGGGTTGCCGTCGGTCTCGGCGTTTATCACCGCGACGACGGCGGGCGGCGGTTCACGTCCGCCGAGCGCGCCGAGCAACGCGGACACCTCGTCGACGGAGAGCTTCTTCAGCGCGATGTCGAGGAGCGGTCCGCCGCGGACGGACCGGAAGAGCTTGGCGAGGGCCTGGTCGCGGCCCTCATGACGGTGCGTCACGACGACGACCGCGCGGATCCTCTCGATGTGCTCGACGAAGTGACCCAGCAGTTGCAGTGTCGCGTCGTCGGCGAAGTGGACGTCTTCGAGCACGATCAAAAGCGGCAGGTCCGCGGCGGTCCGTTCGAGGACCGTGGTGATGCTGCCGAACAGGAACCGGCGCTCTTGGTCGGGCGGCAGCTCGATGCTCGGCGGGACGTCGCCGAACAGACGGCGAAGCTCGGGGAGGATCTTGGCGATCTCGCCGGCCTCGTCGCCGAGCGCGCGCCGCAGCGACCCGGCGTCCTCGCTCCGCGCGGCGCGGGCGAGAAGATCCACGAGTGGCGCGTACGGGACGGTCGCGTCCATCTCGTGGCAGCGCCCGATCATGGCGCGAAAGCCCATCTCCTCCGCGTCGGCGGCGGACTCCTCGGCCAGACGGCTCTTGCCGACACCGGCCTCGCCGGCGATGGAGACGAGGCACCCACGACCGTCGAGCGCACCCTGGAGAACCTCGCGGAGGCGTTCACGCTCGGTGCGCCGGCCGACGAAAGCGGTACGGGGAACGATCTCGGCGTTCATGGTCTCATCGCCTCTATACGACTCCGGCGGACCGGAGTGACGCGATCTCCTCGCCCGACAAGCCGAGCAGTTCGGTCAGGACCTCGTCCGTATGCTCGCCGAGACGCGGGGCTCCGCGCGCGACGCGCAGAGGTGTGCGGTCGAGCCGCGGCACCGGCGCCTGCTGGCGGACCGGCCCGAGCACGGGATCCTCGATGGGCACCACTGCTTCGCGCGCCAGCACCTGCGGATCCTCCACGATCTGATCGATCGCGTACACGCCGGACACGGGGACCTGCTTCGCGACGAGAGTCTCCTCGATCTCGGCCAGCGTCTTCGTCTTACACCAGGCCGCCACCTCGGCGTTGATCGCGTCGCCGTTGCGCGCGCGCGCGTCGAGCGTCGCGAAACGCTCGTCGGCGAGGAGATCCTTGCGGCCCATCGCGTCGCACAGCCGTGGGAAGAGAACATCACCGGCCCCCGCGATACAGACGAACCGCCCATCGGCGGTCTCGTAGTTGTCGAGCGGCGCGCTGTTGGGCAGTCGGTTCCCGGCGCGCTCCCGTACCACGCCGAGCCGGTCGTACGCGGCGACCGTCCACTCCATGACGCGCAACACGCTTTCGTAGAGGGCGACCTCGACCTGCTGGCCTTTGTCCGTCTTGGCACGGTCGACCAGCGCGGCCAGGATCCCGATGGCGTTGAAGAGCGCGGTGAGGTAGTCGGCGATGATCACGCCCGGCCGCACGGGCGGCGCGTCGGGGTGGCCCGTGATGTGCAGCAGTCCGCCGAGCGCGATGCCGTTGCGATCGAGCCCCGGCCGCTCGCGATACGGCCCGTCCTGCCCGTAGACGCTGACGCGGCTCACGATCAGACGCGGGTTGATCGCTGTGAGGTCGGCCGGCGCGAGGTTCCACCGCTCGAGCGTGCCCGGCTGGAAGTTCTCGACGAGGACGTCCACGTGCGGAACGAGCTTTTTCAGAAGCTCCTGGCCTTTGGGTTTCGACAGGTCGATCGTGACCGAGCGCTTTCCACGGCCCTCGACGGCCCAGAAGAGCGAGACCTCGCCCTCGAACGGCGGGATCGAGCGCAGGAAGTCGCCGGTTCCGGGCTGCTCGATCTTGATGACGTCGGCGCCGAGCTCGCCGAGGAGCGTCGCGGCGAACGGCGCGCCGATGCGGGTCCCCAGATCGAGGACGCGGATGCCGTCCAGCGCGCCGGGCATGACGCGCTACGAGAAGTCTTTGTCGCGGTCGCGGAAGACCTCTTTCATCGAGCCCTTCTGCTTCCGCTCTTCGAGGGCGTCCAGGGAGGTCTTCGTGTTGTGCTGGAACTGGTGGACCATGAAGTGGTACTCGAGCGCGTTGCGGAACCCCGCGAGATCCTGCGCGTGATTGATCGAGCGCTTCACGTTCTGTACGGTCGTCGGCGGCATCTTGGCGATGCGCTCCGCAAGAGCGAACGTTTCTTCCTCGAGCTTGTCGCGCTGCACCACGCGATTGATCCAGCCGAGCTGATGCGCTTCCGCCGCGCCGATCTCGTCGCCGGTCCAGAGGAACTCTTTCGCTTTGCGGGGTGAGAGGTCCGCGATCTCGACGAGCGCCTCGACGGCCGCGCCGGTCATGCGCAGGACGGGGTTCTGGAAGACCGCGTCGTCGCTCGCGACGATCAGATCGCACATGCAGGCGACCATCAGTCCGCCGGCCACGCACTTGCCCTGAACCATCGCGATCGTGGGCGTCTCGAGGTCGCGGAGCGCGAGTGCCTTGTCGAAGTACATACGGCGCTCGTGCTCGAACTTACCCTCGGGCGTCTTGCGCTTCTCGTGCCACTCGTCGGACGGGGCCTCGCCGACGTACGCCTTGAGGTCGTGCCCGGCCGAGAAGTGCGGTCCGGCGCCGGCGATCACGATCACGTTGACGTCGGGATCGCGGTCGGCGGCGTGAAGAGCATCGTCGAGCTCGTTGAGGAGCTGCGTGTTCTGGGCGTTCCGAACCTCGGGCCGGTTCATCGTGATCAGTTCCACGGAACCACGCCGCTCGATGAGGATCGTCTGGTAGCCCATCGCCCGGAATCCTAGCCTTTCGGTTCGCGCGGGAGGCCCAGTATGCGCTCCGCGATGATGTTGCGCTGGATCTCGCTCGTGCCGCCGGCGATCGAAGCCGCACGCGACCAGAGCATCCCGCGCGCCCAACGGCCGCGGTCCACGGCTCCGGGATCCTCGGGTGCGACGAGGCCATCCCAGCCGAGGATCGACCCGGCGTTCTCGTAGAGGCGCTGGCTCATCTCGGTCCAGAAGAGTTTCACGACGCTCGACTCGGGACCGATCTGCTCACCGCGGCTCAGCCGCGTCAGAGTGCGGGCGTTGTGCAGGCGGAAGATCTCGACGTCCATCCACGACTGCGCGAGCTTCTGCCGCACGAGGGGATCGGCCACGGAGCCGCGCTCGAGCGCGCGCCGCCACAACAGATCGCGCGCGACCTCGTGAAGGACCTGTTCCTTCCACACGAAGCTGGTGCCGCGCTCGTTCGCGAGCGTCGTGCCGGCGACGCGCCAGCCGTCGTTCTCGACGCCGATGAGGTTCTCCGCCGGAACGGGAACCTCATCGAAGAAGACTTCGTTGAACTCGCTCTCGCCGGTGATCTGCCGCAGTGGGCGGACGTCGATGCCTTTCTCCTTCATCGGGATCGCGAGCATCGAGATGCCCTTGTGCTTCGGCGCCGTCGGGTCGGTGCGCACGAGCCCGATGCCGAAGTCGGCGAAGCGCGCGTAGCTCGTCCACACCTTCTGTCCGCTGACGTAGTAGGTACCGTTGCGCTTCTCGGCCTTCGTCGAGAGTCCGGCCAGGTCGCTCCCGGCGCCGGGCTCGCTGAAGAGCTGGCACCAGATCTGCTCGGCGCTGAGGATCTTGCGGAGCCACTGCTTCCGCTGTTCCTCGGTGCCGTGTGCGATCAGCGTCGGCCCGACGAGGTTCACGCCGGCGCGCCCGAGGATCTGCGGCGCGCGAGCGCGCGCGAGCTCCTCGTTGTAGATCGCGACCTGCACGAGCGACGCGCCGCGCCCGCCGTACTCCTCGGGCCAGTGGATGCCAACCCAACGTCCTTCGTGGAGCGTGCGCTGCCAGTCGCGCAGCGCCTCAGCGTCCTCGAAGGTTGCGGCAACGTCGACGTCGGGCGGCGTGTGCTCTCCGAGCCACGC
The DNA here is from genome assembly GCA_049273905.1 of Actinomycetota bacterium. Lineage (GTDB taxonomy): Bacteria > Actinomycetota > AC-67 > AC-67 > AC-67 > JBASRP01. The sequence continues at coordinate 7,775 of JBASRP010000032.1, read as the reverse complement.
GCGAAGCTCGTCGCGGAACGCGACGCCCGCGGGCGAAAGATCGAAGTCCACGGCCGGAGCGTACTATGTGACGGATGTGTCAGGTCGGGCCAGGCCGTCGTAGACTAGGCCCGGCCGGGAGCCGGAGTCAGGGAGGCGAACGTCATGGCGCGCGAGTACCAAGTCATCTCGACGGACGATCACATCATCGAGCCGCACGGCATGTTCGACGGCCGGCTGCCGAAGGAGTTCGCCGACCGGACGCCCGTCCTCAAGGAGGACGAGGAGACCGCGGCCTGGCACGTGTCGGGCACGGAGAAGCCGATCGAGATGAGCGGGCTCTCGACCGCCGCCGGGCAGAAGGTCGAGGAGTTCAGCCCCAAGTCGAAGACCTTCGACGCGATGCGGCCCGGCTGTTACGACCCGAAGGAACGCCTCAAGGACATGGACATCGACGGCGTCGACGCGCAGGTCTGTTTCCCGACGCTGCCGGGCCTCGCCGGGATCACGTTCATCGAGATCGAAGACAAGCCCTACGCCGCCGCGCTGATGCAGGCGTACAACGACTGGCTGATCGACGAATGGTGCGCCCCGGATCCCGAGCGGCTGCTGGGCGCCGCGATCCTTCCGCTCTGGGACATGCAAGCCTCTGCCGATGAGATCCGCCGCGTCGCGGGCCAAGGCTTGAAGTGCATCTCGCTGCCTTCCTCGCCGCAATCGGTGAACGGCGTGGCCGGGTTCCACGACGAATCGTGGGCGCCGGTGTGGGACGCGATGAGTGAGACCGGGCTCCCGGCCGAGATCCACATCGTCTCCGGGAAAGCGGACGTTTCCGCGCTCGGCGCCCTCGGTGTCGGCGCCGAGATCTTCGTCGCCCTGGCGCCGTCGTCGAACATGCAGGTCGTTGCCGTGCTGTTGTTCAGCGGCATCCTGCGGAAGTGGCCGAAGCTGAAGTTCATCTCCGCCGAATCGGGGATCGGCTGGCTCCCCTACTTCATCGAGCGCGCCGACTACGCGCACCGCAAGCACCGGTTCTGGACGGGCTCGAACATCGACGTCATGCCGTCCGACCTGTTCCGGCAGTCGATCTACGCGAACTTCATCTCCGACCGCGCGGGCGTCGAGGGACGAAACCTGATCGGCGTCGACAACATCATGATCGGCACCGACTACCCGCACACCGACTCGTCGTGGCCGGACACGCAGCGCGTGATCAAGGAGCAGATGGGCGACATCTCCGAAGAGGACCGTTCCAAGATCCTCTGGAAGAACGCCGCCCGCGTGTTCCAGCTGAACGGCGCGAAGTAGAGCCACGCTCGCCGATCTGCTTCGCCGCGTCGCCGCCGACGATCCGGGGGCCGTCGCGTTCGTCGACGGCACCTCGCGCCACACCTACGCGGACTGGGATCGTGCGTCCGATCGTGCGGCCGCCGTCTTGTGGGACGCCGGCGTCCGGCCCGGCGACGTGGTCGCCGTGTTGCTCCCGCCGACGTTCGCCTATCCGGTCGCGTACCTCGCCGCGGCGAAACTCGGCTGCGTCACGGCGGGGATCAACCCGCGCTTCGGGCCGCAGGAGGTCGAGCACATCGTCACGAGCTCGGGCGCAGCGGTCGTCGTTTCGGACGGCGACGTGCCCGGCGCGAAACACGTGATGTCGCCGGAGGACCTCGCGAAAGGCGACGACGAGCCGCCCGACGCGGAGGCCGCGCCCGACGACCCGATCGCCATCGTCTACACGAGCGGAACCACGGGGCTTCCGAAAGGCGCGACGTTCACGGTGAGCAATATCGAGGCCGTGCGCCGGATCGAGACCACGCTGGAGCCCGGCCTCGAGAACACGTCCGGCCTCCAAGCCACGCCGATGACGCACATGGGCTACATGACGAAGATCGAGTCCCACATCGCGCGCCGTGCGAAGACGGTCTTGATGGATCGCTGGACCGCGCGATCGGCTCTCGAACTGATCTCAACGGAGCGCATCACGCACATCGGGGGCGTGCCGACGCAGCTCGCACTGATGATGATGGATCCCGAGTTCGCCTCGTTCGATCTCTCGTGCATCCAGTCCATCCTGGTCGGTGGCGCCCCGGCCTCCCCCGATCTCGTCAAGCAGATCCGCGAAACATTCGGCGTCCCCGTTCAGGTTCGCTATTCCTCGACCGAGCTCGCGCTCTGCACGGCAACGCGCGCCGGCGATCCGGATGTCACTGTGGCCGAGACCGTCGGGCGTCCTCTCCCCGAGGTCGAGCTCAAGATCCTCACTCCGAACCACGACGGCGTCGGTGAGGTCGTCGCTCGCTCCCGCGCGATGATGTCCGGCTACTGGAACGACCCCGAGGCGACGAAAGAAGCGATCGACGCCGACGGCTTCTTCCACCCCGGCGATCTCGGCCGGATCGACGAGGAGGGCAATCTCCACCTCTCGGGCCGTACGAAGGAGATGTACATCCGCGGCGGATACAACGTGTATCCGGTCGAGGTCGAGAACGTCCTCCGCGACCATCCCAAGGTGGCGCTCGTCGGCGTGATCGGCATCCCTGACGAGGTCCTCGGCGAGCGCGGGAAGGCGTTCGTCGTCCCGACCGACGCCGCCGACCCTCCGACGGCGGAGGAGCTGAAAGTGTTCGTCGCTGAACGGATCGCCGACTACAAGACGCCGGACGTCGTCGAGATACGCGAGGAGCTCCCGCTGACCTCGATGTTCAAGGTCGACAAGGCTCGCTTGGCCGGCGACTAGACCGTGACCCGGTTCACCGATCTCGTCGGCTGCTCTCTCCCGATCCAGCTCGCCGCGATGGGTGTCGTCGGAACGAACGAGCTCGCGGCAGCGGTTTCCTCAGCAGGCGGCCTGGGGATGGTCCCCGGCGGCGGGCCGGCCGACATCGAGAGGGCCGTCGAGAGCATCCGTCGTCTCACGGACGCGCCTTTCGGGATCAACTTCTTGGCTCCGTTCGTCCAGCGATCGGCCGTCGTCGCAGCCTCCGGCCGCGTTCCGGTCGTCGAGTTCTTCTACGGCGAACCGGACCACGACCTTATCCGCGAGGCGAAGCGCGGTGGTTCCCTCGTGGGCTGGCAGGTGGGGTCGCGATCGGAGGCCGTCGACGCGGTTGCCGCGGGGTGCGACTACATCGTCGTCCAAGGGATCGAAGCGGGCGGGCACGTACGCGGAGATCTTCCGCTGAAGGAGCTCCTCTCGGAGACGGCCGGGCTCGACGTCCCGGTCGTCGCGGCGGGCGGGATCGGGACCTCGGCCGAGGCGTCGGCCGCCACAAGCGCCGGAGCATCGGCCGTCCGCGTCGGCACGAGGTTCCTCGCGGCGGAGGAGTCCGCGGCGCATCCCGTCTACATCGAAGCTCTCATCGCTGCGACGGGCGACGATACGGTCCTCACGACAGCCTTCGGCGTCGGATGGCCCGATGCCCGCCATCGCGTCCTTCGTTCGGCTCTCGACGCGGCCGAGCGCTTGGACGCCGACATCGTCGCCACGATCGGCGGGGGGCAGATCCCCCGCTTCAGTGCCGTTCCGCCCACGCGCGACGTCGTCGGAGAGGTTGGCGCGATGGCGCTCTACGCCGGACGTTCGGTCGACGGCGTGACCGCGATCCAACCGGCGGCCGAGATCGTGGCCGAGCTGATGCTGGACCGCGGGGCGTATCATGCTTCGCCATGAGCGGCTCGATGCGGGATCTCTTCCAGGCCCGGGCCGACGTCGACGGGACCTTCAACGTCGAATCGGCGAGTCCGTCGGCCCCTCCGAACATCTCCCGCAAGAAGGCCGACAAGCAAGCAGACTCTGATCGGAAGCGGCTCGCTCGCCTGCAGGACAGGCTGTCCGCAGAGGGAACGCGTTCACTCCTTCTCGTTCTCCAGGGGATGGACACGTCCGGCAAGGACGGAACGATCAAGCACGTGATCGGCTCGATGAATCCCGGCGGATGCCGGGTCGTGTCGTTCAAGGCTCCGACGGACGAGGAACGGAAGCACGACTTCTTGTGGCGCATCCGGCGCGCCCTCCCCGCCCCCAGTCAGGTCGGCGTGTTCAATCGCTCCCACTACGAAGACGTTCTGGTCGCGCGCGTCGACAATCTCGTTTCGAAGGACGCCTGGCAGCCGCGGTACAAGCGGATCAACGCCTTCGAAAAGAGTCTCACCAAGAACGGCGTCACTATCGTGAAAGTCTTCCTTCACATCTCGAGGGACGAGCAGAAGAAGCGGATCCTGAAGCGTCTCGAGAACCCCGAGAAGCGATGGAAGTTCAACGAGAAGGACCTCGACCATCGCGACACGTGGGATGAGTACATGGGCGCGTACTCGGACGCGATCCGTCTTTGTTCGACCGCGGCGCCCTGGTTCGTCATCCCGGCGAACGCGAAGTGGTTCCGCAATTGGGCCATCGGGCGACTGCTCGTCGAGACCTTGCAGGAGATGGATCCCCGCTACCCGCAGCCGGAACTCGACGTTGAGACCATCAAGGCGCGGCTCGATGGGCACGCCGATGTTTCGGAGCCGCCGGCGGCTCCCGTCGCGAGTGCGCTCGACGAGATTCAGATGGCCGAGCTCGCCGTCGAGCTCGAGAACGATCTGCCGGTCGAGGACTCAGCTCAGGCGCGCGATGATGAGGCGCTGGATCTCGCTCGAACCACCGGCGATGCGCATCACCCGAGCGAGACGGTATAGCCGCTCCACCGTATTGCCGCGCGTGTAGCCAGCCCCTCCGAAGATCTGCAGCGCCTTGTCCACGACGTGGCCGCACATCTCCGTGCAGAACAGCTTCGCCATCGCGATCTCTTTGAAGACGTCCTCGCCGGCGTCGGCGCGCTGCGCCGCGTCGTAACACATCGCCCGGGCCGCGTAGAGCTCGGTCTCGGAGTCGGCGATCATCCACTGGATCGCTTGGTTCTCGATGATCGGCTTCCCGAACGTCACGCGCTGCTTGGCGTAATCCCGCGCGAGCGAGATCGCGAGGTCGGCCATGCCGATCGCGAACGACGCCATCGCCAGCCGTTCGTTCCCGAGGAACTCGACCGCGTAGGCGAACGCCTTCCCCGGCTCACCGATGATGTTCGCCTCCGGTACGAAGGCGTCCTCGAACACCACCTCGGCTTGAAGGTCGTCGCCGCCCATCGTGTGCTGGATCGACCCGATGCGATACGCGTCCCGGTCGACGAGGAACATCGAATAGCCGTCTTCGGTTCGCGCGAGCACCTGCAGGAAATCGGCGAAGGGCGCGTTCGAGATGAAGTGCTTCGTCCCGTTCAGGATCCACCCGCCGTCGACACGCTTGGCGGTCGTACGGATCGCGGCCAGGTCCGAGCCGGCCTCCGGCTCGGTCAGGGCGATCCCCGTCGTCACCTCGGCACGCATCAGCGGCAGCAGATACTTCTCGCGCTGGTGCTCCGTCGCAAGGTGGTAGAGCATCTTGTTCGGACCGAAGGGCAGGTCGCCGAGCATCAGCATCGCGAGGTGGTTCTGGGCGCTCTTGCTCACCTCTTCGCGCACCAGGCACATCTCGAACTCCCCGAGGTTCTGGCCGCCGATATCTTCCGGCATGAACATCGAGTAGTACCCGGCCTGCATGCTCTTGCGCTGGACGTCACGCGCCAGATCGAAGACCTCCTGCGTGATCTCCTCGGCGGCAAGAAGATCCGCGTGCTTCTCCGAAAGCGGCGTCACTTCACGCAGCACGAAAGCGCGGATCCCCTCGAGCAGGCTTTTGATGTCGGGACTGATGTCGTGGTGCATCAGAGGTTCTTCCCGATGATCAGCCGCTGGATCTGGTTCGTCCCTCCGCCGATGGGGCCGAGGAGAGAATCGCGCACCAATCGTTGCATCACGAACTCCTTCAGGTATCCGTATCCACCCATGACCTGCATCCCGTCGATGCACACCTTGCGCGCCGTTTCGGTCGTGTACACCTTCGCCTGCGACGCTTCCACATTGCACGGCATGTCGTTCGCCTTGAGCCAGGCCGCGTAGTAGGTGATCAGCCGGCACGTCTGCGCTCCGATCGTCATGTCGGCGAGGATCTGCTGGATCATCTGATAGCTGATGATCGGCTTCCCGAATTGCACGCGCTGCTTCGCATAGGCGACGGCCTCGTCCGTCGCCCGCCGGGCCATCGCTGTGAATTGCGCCGAGATCATGATCCGCTCGAGGTCGAGCTGTTTCATCAGCTGACCCCATCCCTGATTGAGCATCTCGGGTCCGCCCATGATGTTCTCGCGTGAGACCCGCACGTCTTCGAAGAAGATCTCGAACGTCCCGATGATCTGTTGACCGATCGTGCCGAGCCGGCGGTAGGTGATGCCGGGGGTGTCGGTGGGGATCATGAAGATGGTCATGCCGGAGTACTCGCCGCCGGGAGAGGTGTTCGTCGCGAGCATGATGTGCGTCGCGACGTCGATGCCCGAGATCATCATCTTCTGCCCGTTGATCACGAAGTCGTCACCGTCGGCGACGGCGCGCGTCTCGATGTGCACCGCGTCGGAGCCGGCGTTCGGCTCGGTGAGGCCGAAGCACCCGCGAACCTTCCCCTGCGCGATCTGCGGGAGCCACGTCTTCTTCTGCTCCTCCGATCCGTTCATCGAGATCATCTCGCCGGCGAAGAACGCGGGAAGGAAGAAGATGGCGCCCACGGCCGCGCTGCCGTACGCGAGCTCCTCGCTGGCGATCACGAACTCCATCACGCCGCCGCCCGAACCGCCGTACTCCTGCGAGAACGGCAGCCCGAGAAGGCCCGTCTCGGCCACCTTGTCGATGAGCTCGAACGGATAACGGGCCTCGTCGTCGAGGCGCCGGTCGAGGTCCGGTGGGCACTCGCGCTTGATGAAGTCGCGGATCATCTCGCGGAACGCTTCCTGCTCGGGCGTGAACGTGAAGTCCATGGCTCAGCCTTTGATCGGTCGGAACTTGGGCAGGCGCAGCTTGGTATGGAACGCGTCTTCCATCTCGTTGTCGAACCAGACCGCCACCGGCATGCCGATGAAGACCTCCTCGACGGGGACGTCGGTGACGTTCGAGGTCATGATCGGGCCCTCGTCGAGCTCGATGTCGGCGATCACGTACGGCACCTGCGCCGAGAACGTCGGATGGATCGCCTGGCGGACGATGGTGAACGAGAACACGCGCCCGCGTCCCGACGCGACCTGGGAGCCGAGGTCCTGCGAGAGGCAGCTCGTGCAGCACGGTCCCCATGGCATCTGCTTGTGGCCGCAGGCCTTGCACGTCTGCACGCGCAGCTCCTCGTTGAGGGTGGCCTCCCAGTAGCCGCGCGTCTCTTCGACGACGATCGGCGTCGAGCCGGCGACGAGCTCGGTCAGCGTGTGCGGCATCAGGCGGCGCCTTTCGTGAGCAAGAGCGTCGAGTGCGCGGCGTGGAAGCCGCCCTGTCCGGCGACGACGCACACCTCTGCGCCGTCCACCTGAGAGGTCGAGGAGCCGCGGATCTGCCGCACGCCCTCGGCGAGCACATTCCAGCCGACGAGGTTCGCCTCGGACAGCATTCCGCCGCTCGTGTTCGACGGCAGCGCGCCGCCGAGCTTGAGATTGCCGTCCTGCGCGAACAGACCCGCCTCGCCGCGCTTGCAGAAGCCGTAGTCCTCGATCGTGATCAGCACCGTGGAGGTGAAGCAGTCGTAGAACTGCGCGACGTTCACGTCCTCCGGCTCGAGGCCGGCCATCCGGTAAGCGGTCTGCGCCGACCGCGCGCCCGGGTAGCTCGTGTAATGGTCGGGATCGGACAGGCCTTGAAGGTTCGCCGCGACGCCGGCGCCGGCGATGAACGCCGGCGGCTTCACG
>JBASRP010000025.1:0-3262 GCA_049273905.1 Actinomycetota bacterium | reverse complement strand
CGTAGCGCACGTCGTCGTCGGCGACGACGACCGTCTCGTTCTGCGCGAGCTCCACGCCGGTAAGCACGCCGTCCACCTTCGGCATCACGAAGTGGAACCGCTGGTCGGGACGAACGTGCGTCGCGATGTCGTGCCACGCGAGCGCGTGGCGCTCGAAGAGCGGTGAAGGGGATCCGTCCACGACGAGGACGTCGTCGACCGCAAGCGCCAGCCGCCGCAAGTACACGGTCAGCTCGTCGAGACCGGTGTCATCCTCCCACCGCAGCGGCAGGACGTAGCTGATCCCCATCCAAGCGCTCCCGGTCGATCGGCAGCCGGAGCGACGACCGGCCGGCCTTCCACGCGCCGAGCAGACGCCCGGCGAAGAGACCTTCGAGGGCGAGCAACGTCCGCGCACCGAACAGGACGTCCGGCGCGAGGTCCGGCTCCTGCGCGATCAAGCCGCCGGCCATGTCCCGCGCCGCCACGATCTCATGCCCGGCATCGGCCTCGACGTGCTCGTCGTAGAAGTGGATCACCGCGGGGTCGGCGCCGGTACGCCGCAGTCCCGCGGCGTACCGCGCGTTTGGTTCCGTCGACGTCATCTCGAACAGCGCGAGGTGCCCCACGATCGCCCCCCGCCAGCGACGATTGAGCCCGAACATCGACATCAGGTTCACGGTCGCCAGTGTGGCGCCGGGGATGTGATCGAGGTACGCGCCGTAGGACGTGTCGAGCCCGAGCCCGCGCATCGTCGCGCGGAAGATCTCGGCGTGCATCTCATCGGGCTTGCCCGAGCCGTACTCCTCGAACTGGATCTCGACGAGAGCCGCTTTGGTGCGGCCGTCGAGTCGCGGGATCGCCCAGGAATGCGGGTCGGCTTCCTTGAGCTGATAGGCGGAGCGATGAACGACGAACTCTCGGAACTGCTCGAGCGTGCCCGTGTCCGCGAGGTACGAGGAGAGCGACGACGACCTGTCGTCTGCGATCGCGCGCTTCAACGCGTCCTCGATCGGTTCGCCGGGCGCCTCGTACGCGACGGCCTCGCGGAGGCCTTCCTCGAAGGTCTTCTCGAGCGTCGCGCGGAACGCGACGAGCGACGGCTCCCATTCCCACCGATCGTCGACATCGTCGAACCCGCGGTAGTTCAACTCGTAGCAGAGGTACAGAGCAAGGTGGAGATCGTCGCCCGTTAGAGGGTCGTCGTGCGCACCATGCGCCGGCCAAAGACGCCGGGGCGCGCCGCGCAAGCGTTCGCCGAGCATCTCGGAGAGCGGTCCACGAGCCTCGGGCAAGCGCAAACAGATCTCCTTGGGGGTCGTCGCTCGGATGGGTTGCTCCATCCGATTCTTTCCGGGTTGCGTCGTTCCGAAACGCGCAAGGATCGCTAGACCTCGTAAGCTTCGGCGCCGATGAGCGCATGGCCGCAACCCCGCGTGCTCGCGACTGGGCTCGGTTTCCCGGAAGGTCCCGTCTATCTGGGTGACGGTTCTGTCGCCTTCACCGAGATCCGCGGTCAATGCATATCCCGCTACGCGAACGGCACGACCGAACTCGTGGCGAAGACGGGCGGCGGCGCGAACGGCGCGACGCTGGACGCAGACGGATCGATCTGGGTCGCGAACAACGGCGGCCTCAGTCTCGGCAAGGACGGCTACTGGAAGCTGCCGGATCTCGAAGAAGGCCGCATCCAGAAGGTCACGCTGGACGGCGCGTGCGTCGACGTGGCCGGCAACCTGCCCGGCGACCGGCCTCACCGTCCGAACGACCTATGCTTCGGGCCCGATGGCAAGCTCTACTTCACGGACCCGCGAAACTGGGATGACCTCGCCAACCTCAAGACGGGTCGGATCTGGCGACTCGACACCGGCACCGGAGCGGCGAACGTTCTCGCCGAGGTACCGCTGTTCCCAAATGGCATCGCGTTCGGACCCGATCCGTCTCGTCTGTACGTAGCGCAATCGATGAGCATGAAGATCCTCGAGTTTGAGTGGACGCCGGACGGCCTCGGCGAGCCGCGCGACTGGGCGATCCTGCCGGCCGGCTTCCCGGACGGTTTCTGTTTCTCCGCCGACGGCGACTGCTTCGCTTGCGGTCACTCGGGCGACGTCCTCCAGGTCTTCGATCGCGAGGGGTCGCACAAGGCCACCATTGAGTTCCCGAAAGGGACGGAGCCGACGAACGCCTGTATCGGTGATGGCACCCTGTACGTCACCGGGTCGACGTCCGGTGAGCTGTTCGCCTTCGATATCGGCGTCGAACCGCTCCCGCTGTTCCCCTTCCGTTAACCCGCTCCGCTTGCGCGCGTTCGCTCGGCGGGAGGAAGCTAGACGTCTCTTCGAGGAGGAGGACACATGCCGGACAAAGTCGTTCACTTCGAGATCATCGCGCCCGAGAGCGAGACGCTCGCGAAGTTCTACTCCGAGCTTTTCGGCTGGCACACGGAGTCGTTCCCCGACCCGCCGTACACGATCGTCGACACGCACGCCGGCGGAGGGATCAACGGCGGCATCGGCAGCGATCCGCAAGGCGGCACGCGTGTGACGTTCTACGCAGCCGTCGACGACATGCAAGCGACGCTCGACAAGGCCGAGAAGCTCGGCGGAAAGATCGTGATGCCGGTCACCGAGCTCCCGATGGTGAAGCTCGCGATGTTCACCGACCCACAAGGGAACCTCGTCGGGATCGTGTACAACGACCCGACGCAGAGCGGCGGCGTGTCCGCGGGGACCAACCCGGCCATCTCTTGGTTCGAGATCCTCGGCAGCGACGCTCGCGCGCTCGGCGCCTTCTACGAAAACCTCTTCGGCTGGACCGTCGACTTCGGCGACGGCTCGGGTCCCATGGAATACGGCCAGGTGGATGCCAAAGAGAGCGGCATCGGCGGCGGGATCGGAACGATGCCCGACGCTCCGTACGGGACGACCGTCTACGCGGAGGTCGACGATCTCCAGAAGTACCTGGACCACGCGGAGTCGCTCGGTGCCAAGACCATCATGCCGCCGCAGTCGATGGGTACCGTCAGCGTCGCTCTCTTCGCGGATCCGGGCGGGAACGTCCTCGGTCTCTACAAGGCGAACTAAGCGAACGTCACGCTGATCTGAAGCTCTTCGGTCCCGCGGAGGATCGAGAGCGCAAGCGTGCCGTCCTTGCCGACCGCGTCGAGGGCGGCGTGCAGCTCGTCGGCGTCGGTCAACGCCGTGCCGCCGACCGCCGTGATGAGGTCGCCCTCGCGGACACCGGCCTTACCGGCGGGGCCGTCCTCCTCGACGCCGCGCACGAG
>JBASRP010000021.1:0-7957 GCA_049273905.1 Actinomycetota bacterium | reverse complement strand
TGTCGCCGCGCCCAACGCGCCGCCCATCACGTTCGTCGTCGTCGCCGCGCGCCGCGCGTGGGTGCACATCGAGGCCGACGGCTCAGTCTTGTTCGAAGGGACGCTCGCCGCAGGCGCGTCGGAGTCGTTCACCGGTAGCAAGGTGATGGACGTCGTGATCGGCAACGCCGGCGCCGTGCGCGTGATCCTCAACGGACGCGACCTCGGCGCGCCGGGCAAGGCCGGCGAGGTGTTCCGCGGACGCTTCGGACCCAAGGGCCGTCTGGCCGCGAAGTAGACCGCCCCCGCTAGACTCCGGCGCGTGAACGCGCGCCGCATCCATTGGCCGAACGCACTCACCGCGTTGCGCATCGTGCTCGTCGTTCCGGTCGTGATACTGACGCTCGTCGATACCGACGCGTCCAGTTGGGTGGCGTTCTTCGCGTTCGGGCTGGCGGCGTTGACCGATGGGCTCGACGGCTACGTCGCGCGGCGGATGCAGTTGGTGTCGTCGGCCGGACAGCTGCTGGATCCGATCGCGGACAAGATGCTCGTGACGGCGGCGATGGTCGCGCTCGTCGTCGTCGATCGGTGGCCGGTGTGGGCGGCGATCGTGATCGTGTCACGCGAGGTGGCCGTCTCAGCGCTGCGGTTCGCCGCGTCGCTGCGGGGTCGTGGGTTCCCGGCGAGCCTGGCGGGGAAGGCAAAAACCGGGGCCCAGCTGATCGCCGTGCTCCTCTACATCCTGCCGCTCGGGACCGGCTGGCGGCCGCTGAAATGGTCTTTCCTGGCCCTGGCGCTGGTCCTGACGGTCGGCAGCGGCCTCGACTACCTGATCCGGGCCCCGAAGCTGCTCCGCCCGCCCGCGGATGCGCGCTGAGGTCGTCGCCGTCGGGACCGAGCTTCTGCTCGGCGACATCGCCAACACGAACGCGCAGACGATCGGCCGCGAGCTCGCGCGGATCGGGGTCGACTGCCTCGTCCACTCTGCGGTCGGCGACAACGTCGAGCGGATCGCCGAAGCGATCACCGCAGCGATGGATCGCGCCGACGCCGTCGTCGTCACCGGTGGCATCGGGCCGACGCAAGACGATGTGACCCGCGAGGCGATCGCGGCCGCGGCCGGACAGAAACTCATCACTGATGACGCGCTCGCCGACGATTTGCGTCAGAAGTTCGCGCGCATGAACCGGCCGATGCCGGCGATGAACCTGCGCCAAGCCGAGCGCCCCGAGCGCGGCGTCGCGATCCCGAACCCGATCGGCACCGCGCCGGGTCTTCTCGTCGAGCACGGCGACAAAGTGATCTACGCGGTGCCCGGCGTTCCGTCCGAGATGGTCGCGATGCTGCACGCGAGCGTGTTGCCGGATCTGGTACGCCGCGCGGGCGCCGCGTCGTCGATCGTGTCGCGCGTCGTGCGCGTCAGCGGCATGGCCGAATCGGCGGTCGCGGAAGCGCTGGCGCCGACGTGGGATCGCCTCGGTCCCGGCGACGTGACGATGGCGTTCCTCGCCGGCGGAGGAGAGGTGCGCGTTCGGCTCACCGCGAAGGCGCCGTCGGAGGACGCAGCGAACGCGCGGCTCGACGAGATCGAGAAAGAGGTGCGGCACATCCTCGGCCCGGCCGTCGTCGGGAGGGGTGAAGAAAGTTTGGAGCTCGTCGTCGGGCGGTTGCTCGAGGAGCGCGGCTATTCGTTCGCGTGCGCGGAGTCGGTGACCGGCGGGTTGATCGCGGGACGCATCACCGACGTGCCGGGCGCGTCCACGACGTTCCGCGGCGGCGTCGTCGCGTACGCGACGGACGCGAAACCATTGGCTTTGGGCGTGCCGCAGGGATTGATCGACGAGCACGGCGTCGTCAGCGGACCGGTGGCGCGCGCGATGGCATCGGGCGTGCGCTCGCTGATGAACGCCGACGTCGCCGTCGGGACGACCGGCGTCGCCGGGCCGACGGAGCTCGACGGGGTTCCGGTCGGGACGGTCGTGATCGCGGTGTCGGGGCCGAACGGGGAGGTCGACCGCGAGGTGCGCCTGCCGGGTGAACGCGACACCGTGCGCCGGCTCGCGACGTCGGCGGCCCTGAACCTCGTCCGCCTGTATCTGCTCGACGCGCTGTGAGGCTCTTCGTCGGCATCGACATGCCGGCCGCGGTCAAGGACGAGATAGCCGGGCTCATCGAACGTCTGCGGGTCACGGGCGTGCCGGACGCGAAATGGGTGCCGCGCGACAATCTCCACGTGACGCTGTCGTTCCTCGGCGAGGTCCGCGAGGAGGGGGAGATCGGCCCGACACTCGCGGACGCGGTTGCGTCCGTGCGAGGGCCGATCCCGACGGCGTTCGACCGCTCGGGCGCGTTCCCTTTGGCGCGCCGCGCGCGCGTGCTCTGGGTCGGACTGGAGGACGGCGAGGGGCGGCTCGTCGCGCTCGCGAACGCCGTCGCGACTGCCCTCGAACCGCTCGGGTTCCCTCCCGAGAAGCGCGCCTGGACGCCCCACCTCTCCCTGGCGAGGTTCCGCGTGCCGGCCAACGTCTCGGCGCTCGTCACCGAGCCCGTTCCGGCCCTCCCGTTCGAGGTGCGCGAGGCGACCCTTTTCCGATCCCGCATGTCCCGCCCGGCGCCGGTCTACGAGCCCCTGCGGCGCTTCCCGCTCGGCGCGTAAGCGCCGTTCGGGAGGCCTTTCGCGGTCTTCCGGGACGTGACTCCCGGCAGGCCCCGGGGTAGCGTCGGCCGACCTCGAGGATCGTTGACGCCGAACAGGTGTTCGGGTACCGTGAGCGGCGAATCACAGACGTGTGATTCTTGTCGGCGGCGGAACTTATACTCGCGAACGAGACCCCAGGAGGAGGACGCACGTGGATCGGGACAAGGCTCTGGAGATGGCTCTGACGCAGATCGACAAGCAGTTCGGCAAGGGATCGATCATGCGGATGGGGGAGCAGGGGTACGCGAGCATCGGCATCATCCCGACCGGGTCTCTTGCGCTGGACTTGGCGCTCGGGATCGGCGGGCTTCCTCGTGGCAGGGTCATCGAGATCTTCGGCGCCGAGTCGAGCGGTAAGACGACCCTCGCCCTCCACGTGATCGCCGAAGCGCAGAAGCGCGGCGGCATCGCGGCCTTCATCGACGCCGAGCACGCCCTCGATCCGACCTACGCCAGCGCGCTCGGTGTGGACCTCGACGAGCTGCTGATCTCGCAACCGGACACCGGCGAGCAGGGACTCGAGATCGCCGACACCCTGATCCGGTCCGGCGCGATCGACGTGGTCGTCATCGACTCCGTCGCGGCGTTGGTTCCGCGCGCGGAGATCGAAGGAGAGATGGGCGACACGCACGTCGGCTTGCAGGCGCGCTTGATGTCGCAGGCGCTGCGCAAGCTCTCCGGGAACCTGAGCCGCTCGAACACCGCGGCGGTCTTCATCAATCAGCTCCGCGAGAAGATCGGCGTGATGTTCGGCTCTCCCGAGACGACGCCGGGCGGTCGCGCGCTGAAGTTCTACTCGTCGGTGCGGCTCGACGTGCGCCGGATCGAGAACCTGAAGGACGGCGCGGAGGTCGTCGGCAGCCGGGTGCGCGTGAAGGTGGTCAAGAACAAGGTGGCCCCGCCGTTCCGCCTCGCGGAGTTCGACGTGATCTACGGCAAGGGCATCTCGCGCGAAGGCTCGCTCATCGACGTGGGCGTCGAGCACGGCTTCGTCAAGAAGTCCGGCGCGTGGTTCACCTACGAGGGAACGCAGGTCGGCCAAGGGCGCGAGAACGCGCGCCAGTTCCTGCTCGACAACCCCGACATCGCGATGGACATCGAGAAGCGGGTGCGCGACGCGCTCGGCCTCGTGCCGAAAGAGCCGACCGGCGAAGCGCCGGACGACGACGAAGAGTAGAAGCTGATCCGCACGCCGGCGTTCGGGGAAGACGTCGTGTCGCGCGGGCCAGGCGGCGGGGAGGGCCAGGAGCCCGGGACGAGAAAGAAACGCGCCCGGGTCCCGCGTCCCTCCCCGTCGCAGCTTCCTTCCGAGGAGCGATTCTCCAAGGGGCTATCCGCCGCGATGCGGCTCCTCGCCAGCCGCGAACGTTCGCGCGCCGAACTGCGCGCGAAGCTCGCCGGCAAGGGCTATCCGCGGGAGACGATCGACGCGGTCCTCGACCGGCTCGAAGAGTCCGAGCTCCAGAGCGACGAGCGCTTCGCGGAGGCCTTCGCGATGGAGGCGCAGCGGAGCCGCGGGCTCTCCTCCTACGCCGTTCAGGGCGAGCTCCGCCGCCGGGGCGTGTCCAAGGATCTGGCGGCGATCGCGTCGACCGAGGCGCCCGAAGACGAGGCCACCCGCGCCGCCGAGCTCGCGGCCCGGCGGGCGAGCCGCCTGGCCGCCTACCCGGCCGAGGTTCGTTATCGCCGGATCCTCTCGTTCCTGGCCCGCCGGGGGTATCCCGCCGAGCTCTGCCGCCGCCTGGCGATCCAAGCTGCGGACCTGCGCGACGAGCCTCCGGCCTCGGTCTGACGTCGGGTTTTCCCACTCCCTTGACCCCTTGTTTCCGCGGGCCCGATAATGGCCTTGTCTCGGTTGTTCACGTGTGATTCCCGAAGAGTTCAGAGAAGGTCTGAAACCCGGAACGGACGGTCAAAAACACGACGGTGAGAGAACGAAAGCCTTGAATCCGGCGTCCTGAGGGACGCGTCTCTCTCGTCTTCCATCACCGCTTTCCGGCGGGGTCCACGCCTCACCCGAGGCACGCTGAAAACATGCGTGAGCGCATCCGCAGCGCGGGGGCGCTCGTGGAAGGAGCGTTGACATCCGATGATCATCGTCGCCGTCATCTTGGGGATCCTGATCCCCGTCGCGGCGGCGTTGGGGTTCCGGTACGCCCGTCAGACCGCCGCGAGGGACGCAGGGTCGGTCGAAGCCAAGGCCCGCACCGTCCTCGCCGACGCCGAACGGGACGCCGAGACCTCACGCCGTGAATCAGTGGTCGAAGCCAAAGACGAGATCCTGAAGCTGCGTGGAGAGTTCGAGGAGGAACTGAAGACCCGGCGGAGCGAGCTCGAGCGAAAGGAAGTCCGGATCGACGAGCGCGAGCGCCACGTCGAGGGCAAGGACCGCGATATCGAGCGCCAGGCGCGTGAGATCGCCGAGAAGGAACAGAGCATCGTCAAGCAACGCGAGAGCGTCGAGGGTCAGGTCGAGGAGATCCGCCGCCAGCTCGAGAAGGTCGCCAGCATGACCGCGGCCGAAGCGAAGCAGGTCCTCATGAAGCGGATCGAGGACGAAGCGAAGCGCGACGCCATGTCGATGGTCCGCGAGCTCGAGACCCGCGCCCGCGAGGAGGCCGAGCAACGCGCCCGCCGCATCATCACGCTGGCGATCCAGCGGCTGGCCTCCGAGCAGACCGCCGAGTCGACCGTCGCCACGATCAACCTGCCGTCGGACGACATGAAGGGCCGCATCATCGGCCGCGAGGGCCGCAACATCCGCGCGTTCGAAGCGACCACCGGCGTCAACATCATCATCGACGACACGCCGGAAGCGGTCCTGCTGTCGTGCTTCGACCCGGTGCGCCGCGAGATCGGGCGCTTGACGCTCGAGAAGCTGATCGCCGACGGCCGCATCCACCCGGCGCGTATCGAGGAGATGCACGAGCGCGCCAAGGGCGAGGTCGAGCAAGAGATCCGCAAAGCCGGCGAGGAAGCCGTCCTCGACGTCGGCATGACGGACGTGCACCCCGAGATGATCCGCATCCTCGGACGCCTGCAGTACCGGACGTCGTACGGGCAGAACGTGCTGAAGCACCTCGTCGAGAGCGCGCACATCGCCGGATCGATGGCGGCCGAGCTCGGCCTCGGGCCCGATCAGGTGAAGCTCGTCAAGCGCTGCGCGTTGATGCACGACATCGGCAAGGCCGTCACGCACGAGGTCGAAGGCTCACACGCGATCATCGGCGCGGAGCTGGCCCGTCGCCTGAAGGAACCGCCCGAGGTCGTGCACGCGATCGAGTCGCATCACGGCGAGGTCGAGCAGCGCACGCTCGAGGCGGTGCTCTCGCAGACGGCCGACCAGATCTCCGGCGGGCGTCCCGGCGCGCGCCGCGAGACGCTCGAGACCTACGTGAAGCGCCTCGAGAAGTTGGAGGAGATCGCCACCTCGTACCCCGGCGTCGAGAAGGTCTTCGCGATGCAGGCCGGCCGCGAGGTGCGCGTGATGGTGAAGCCGGAGGAGCTCGACGACCTCACGTGTCAGGTCCTCGCGCGGGACATCGCGAAGCGCATCGAGGAGGAACTGCAGTACCCGGGGCAGATCCGGATCACCGTCGTCCGCGAGATCCGCGCCACCGAGTACGCGAAATAGGCATAGAGCAAGCGAGGCCTTTCACGGCCCTGGTCTTGCTTTTCTCCGGTCAAAGGGCTCTAATCGGCCCGCGGGATGGTGTATCCGCGGGATCGAGGGGCTCCCACGGTGAGTGTCGACCTATTGAAAGTATCGGCGTGGTCGAACCCGAAGTCGGTGGCGGGTGCGATCGCCGGAGTCTTGCGTGAGCGCGGCTCGGTCGACGTCCAGGTGATCGGCGCCGCGGCTCTCAATCAGGCGGTCAAAGCGATCGCGATCTCCCGCTCCTACGTCGCAGCCGAGGGCCTCGACCCGATCTGCGTCCCGGCGTTCCAGGACATCGAGATCGGCGGCGAAGGCCGGACCGCGATCCGGATCCACGTCGAGGACCGGGCGGGCATTGGGGGGACCGGCGCGGTGAAACCGCACCACTCGGAGCAACATAAGCGGGCGATGGCCGAGGCCGACGAGGCCTCGCCGGGAGGTTCTCCGCCTCCTCTATGATGTGCTCCGGCCGCCGGACCGGAGGGTAGTGCGATGCCGCGGAAGTCTCTCACAGAACTCCTGGGCTCCGTCAGCTTGTTCGAGGGTCTCTCGACACGCGAGCTCGCGCAGATCGAGAAGCTGGGCAAAGAGGTTGAGTTCCCCAAGAACAAGACGATCGTGACGGAAGGCGAGGACGGTGTCGGCTTCCATCTCATCCTCGAGGGGAAAGCGAAAGTCATCGCCGATGGTCGCAAGCGCTCGACGATGGGGCCGGGTGAGTGGTTCGGCGAGCTGTCGTTGATCGACCGCGGGCCGCGCACCGCGACGGTGACAACCGAAACGCCGGTGCGGACGTTCTCGTTGCTGTCGTGGGAGTTTCTGCCGCTGCTCGACAAGAACACGAAGATCGCGCGCAAGATCATGATCGAGATGTGCCGCCGCATCCGCTTAGAGCGGTCGTTCACGCACTAGCGTTTCACGCGGTTCCGTAGCACGCCGATCCCGTCGACCTCGAGCTCGACGACGTCGCCCGGTTGCAGCCAGCGGTCGTGGTCGAGGCCGCAGCCGCCGAACGGCGTCCCCGATCCGTAGACGTCGCCGGGAAAGACTTCTTCTCCGTTCGAGACGTGGGCGATCATCTGCGGGAAGGTCCAGTGCATATCCCCGCTGTTCGCTCGGCACCACTCTTCGCCGTTCACTCGCGCGCGCATCGTCAGGCCTTTGCGCGGGTCGATCTCGTCGGCGGTGACGATGCAAGGCCCGAGGGACGTGGCGAAGTCCTTCGATTTGGCCGGGCCGAGGCGCATCGCCATCTCGTCGCGCTGCACGTCGCGAGCCGACCAGTCGTTCATGATCGTGTAGCCGAAGATCTGGTTATCGTTGCCGATCACGCACGCGAGCTCGAGTTCGAAGTCGAGCTTCTCGGTGAACGTGGGCCACGCGAGGTCCTCGTCGGGGCCGACGATCGAGCGGTGGTTGCCCTTGTAGTGGACGGGGGTCTTGTACCAGGCGGGGTTGAGCTCCTCGTTGCGGCGTTTGGCGCCGCCCTTCGCGTGGTCCTCGAAGGCCAGGAAGTCGCGCAGGCTTGCGGGCTTGAGCGGGGCGAGCAGCTTGCCGGCGGGCCGCGCCTCGCCGCGATCGGCGACGTCGTGTGCGCGGGCCAACGCGGCCGGCCCGGC
>JBASRP010000018.1:0-15893 GCA_049273905.1 Actinomycetota bacterium | reverse complement strand
GCGGAAGGCGTCGTCCTCGGGCGCGTCGCGCAGGTCCATCAGTCGCCGGCCATCTCGTCGGCAACGCGGTCGACGCATCCGTTGCATATCGCGACGAGGTTTCCACCAAAGATCCACTCGCGCTCTTTCGCGTCGCCACCGCAGAACGAGCAGCGCCGGGCTTTGCCGGGGCCGCGAGCGCGGGTCGCCCGAGCGTCGTAGACGCAGCTGTTGCAGATCGTGGCGAAGTCGCCTTCGACGTGCACGTGACTGACTTCGCGTTGAGCCCGGCCGCAGAAGGCGCAGCGCGGCGCACCGCGCCGGACGCGCTCGCGCTGTCCTTGAGGCATGACCCGAGGATAGTCCGCGGCCGAGCGCAGGGACCACCCACGGCAGGGAAGCAGGTCGACGGCACCGAACTCTGCGCCAAAGTCATTTCACCGATCGGGGGTGGGTCTGGTGCGACCGCGCAGCGCAGCGATCATCGCGTGCCGGGTCATCGCTCTATACCTGGGTGTGAACGCCCTCATCCAGATCGTCTCGTTCCTGTTGGTGGTGAGGAGCTTGAACGGGAGCGGCTTCTTCTGGGCGACCTTCGGAACCAGAGCGGTCGTCGCCGTTGCCCTCTGGATCGTTGCCGATCAAGTCGGCATCGCGATGACTCGAGAGATCGACGACACGGCCTCGCCGCGGCCGATGGTCGACTCCTTGACCATCGCGATCACGGTCGTGGGCGTCGTCCTTGTGGTTCAGGCGATCCCCGATCTCATCGAGGTCGCCATCCGGCAGACGCCGGGGTTCCCGCTCTCTTCGGAGAGCCCTCTCTTCCTCAGCGGCAGCCTCATCGGGAACAAGACCGCAGAGATCGTCGGCGGGATCACGCAACTCGTCATCGGCATCGTCCTGATCGCCGCCGGTCGTCCGCTCGCCGACGTCGTCCGCCGGCGTATGCCCGAAGAGAAACCTCCGGCGGCTTGATGCCACGAGGCATCGCGACGCTCGCCGCCGGCGCCCTTCTGGTCGCCGGCGCGCCGGCGGTTGTCCACGCGGAGCCGTTCTCGGAATGTGCGGCGCAGTCGTCGACGACGGTCGTCGTCGGGCAGGTCGCGTGTCAGACGATGGCGAGCAAGTTCCTCGGTGGCACGACAGCGTTCTCCTACTACGTGCCTCCGGCGTGCGCGCCCTCGAGCCGCCGGAGCGTGTGTCCGACGCTCTACCTCCTTCACGGGTTCGGCGGTGGCTACACGTCGATGCTCGGCACCGCGGCCAATCCGTCGGCGTGGGTGAAAGCGTTGACGAGCGGCCCGGCCGAGGATCCATCGGCCTCGTCGCAACCGTGGACGATGTCGGATCCGGCGGGCTGGGTTTCCAAGCCGTCCATCGACTTCATCCTCGTCGCGCCGCACGGCGAGACGCTCGACGGCGGCCTCGGCCCGGTCGGCGGCCTCGACGGGTTCTGGACCGACTGGAACCCGCGCTTCGCGGCCGGCGGCGATTCGCAGCGCTACGACACGCCGCCGCCGCGCTTCGAGAGTTTCTTCACCCGCGAGCTGCTTCCGTTCGTCGAGCAGCGGCTCCCGGCGGGCAAGGGCCGAGCGTGGCGAGCGATCGCAGGAACGTCGCTCGGCGGCTTCGGCTCGTACAAGCTGGGGCTCCAGCACCCCGACCTGTGGTCGACGATGGGATCGGTGTCGGGCGCGCACAACTTCCTGTTCGCTCCCGCTCCCGACCCGCTGCCGGGCGAGTCGCCGGTCGCGATCGCTCCACCCGTCCCCCTCCCCTACCAGCACGTCCCGAGCGTGACGTCGGCGATCCCGATCAACACGCTCCCCGAGGAGGCACGCGGCTTCCCGGTGTCGTTCCTCGTGTTCGGCGATCCGGCGGGCGATCAAGCGACGTACCGCGGCAACATGCCGCGCGATCTCGCGATGAACGGTCGCGCGTGGGCGGGCGACACGCCGTCGCTGTACATCCGCGGGTTCGTGAACGACGCCACCCCGCGCCGGCCGGAAGACTTCGGCTCTTCCTATCCGATCCAGCAGGCGTTCGAGGGAATCGTGCTTCCGATGAATATCGAGATGGACCTCTCGTTAACCCTCGCCGGCGTCGCGCACGAGTTCGAGATCCACCCCGGCCTGCACTCCGGCGCGTACTGGAACCCGTTCCTGCGTCAGCAGCTCGAGGCGCAGTACGCGCGCGTGCGGCACCTCGGTGGCGGCGGAACACCCACTCCCCTCCCGAACCACTTCGACTACCGCAGCATCGCAACGGACTTCAGCATCTGGGGCTGGCGCTTCCAGCTCGCGCGCGAGCCGGTCGAGTTCCTCACGCTGAGGGACGTCACGTGCGACGGCCTGACGTTGCGCGGAACGGGCGTGGTGACGGTGACGGTCCCCGCGGCGTGCCACACGAAGCAGAAGAGCGTGACCCTTGATCTCGGTCCGTCGTTCCCGATTGACGAGCCCGGCGGCGCGAGCGACGTGCCCGCATACGGCCGAACGGTGCGCGTGGAACTGTCCTAACTGCGGAACGCCGGCATCACGTCGCGCGCGAAGAGCTCCGTCCCTCTGAGGTCCGTCGTACGCCCGAAGTGACATACGACGTGCGACACGCCGGCGTCGGCGTACTCCTTGAGGCGCGCGGTCACCTGCGCCGGCGTCCCCGCGATCGCGACCCGTGCGTACGTCCGTTGCGTCGGATTATCGGCCGTGCGGTTCTTTTCGAGGCGTTTCTCGATGCGCTCTTCGTCCTCGTCGATCCAAACCGGGCCCTCGTAGGTGACATCGAGCATCGTCCGGCCCTCGTCCTCGCAGAGACCGTGTAAGGTCTCGACGCGTTCGGCAACCTGCTCGGCGGATAGAACCGGCGCGTTCCACGCGTCCGCGTACTTCGCGGCAAGCCTCAAAAGCTTCGGACCCTGGCCGCCGACCCAGATCGGCGGGTGCGGGTGCTGCAACGGACGTGGCGCGTCCGTCGTGCCGGCCGCGCGGTAATGCCGCCCGTCGAACCCCTCACCCTCGCCGCGCCAGAAGCGCGTGATGATCTCGAGCGCCTCGCCGAGCCGCTCGACGCGCTCGCCGCCCGACGCCCACGGATAGCCGTACGCGAGGTACTCGCCCTCATACCATCCGGCGCCGATCCCGAGGATGAGCCGCCCGTTGGACATGTGATCGAGGGTCGCCGCCGCGTTCGCGAGCCACGCGGGATTGCGGAACGCCTCGGAGAGAACCATCGGCCCGCCGAGCACCCGCTCGGTCCCCATGAGAACGCCCGTGAGTGTCGTCCACGCCTCGTAACACGGGCTCCCCGCCGCGACCGCGACCACGCGGAGATGGTCGGGGATCCACACCGAGTCGTACCCGAGCTTCTCCGCCGCGCGCGCGTGTTCGAGGACCGCGCCGAAGTCGACGCCCTCCTGCGGGATCTGCACCCCGAACCGCATCAGGAGTTCAGCCGAGGAATTCTCGGATCAGGGCTTCCCAGAGCTGCGTCGTGAGGTCCAGCGATTCCACGTCGATCCTCTCGTTGTCGCCGTGGAACATGGTCGCGAATTCGGCGAACGGGATCCGCTCGCTGAACAGGCCGTACCCGTAGCAGGTTGTGCCGATCTTCCGGAAGAAACGCGAGTCCGTGGCGCCCACCGACACGAACGGTACCGTCGTGGTCCCGGGCGCCAGCCGCCCTGTGATCCGGTTCAGCGTCTCGTACAGAGGCGTGTCGATAGGGGACGAGCTGGCCGGCATCGCGCTCATCGGGTCGATGTACACATCGTCGTAGTACTCGCCTAAGGCTTCGCGGAGCATCGCGTCGATGTCCTCACCCGATTGGCCCGGCAACGTGCGGATGTCGACCTGTAGCTCGGCGTGATCGGGGATCACGTTCGCCTTCACGCCCGCGCTGAGAACCGTCGGGGCGAACGTCGTGTGCGTACACGCGTGCACCATGCGTGCGAGGCCTACCTCGGGAACGGTGTCCGCGAACTCCTCCACACGACGGGGGTCGAGGAGCGTCTTCGTCATCTCGTCGGGGAATCCCATCCCTTCGACGAAGCGGCGCCACGGTTCGTGTATCAACGGGTCGGGCTTGAACGCGCTGAGGCGACGAACGACCTCGGCTGCTTTCACGAGCGCGTTGTCGGTGCGATGCGGCATCGAACCGTGGCCCGGTGTCCCTCTGACGGTGATGCGGCACCAATACGTCCCCTTCTCAGCGGCTATGAGGACAACGTGGGGCGTGCCCGCGGCGAAGCGGAACCCGCCCATCTCGGTGACGAGGTAGTCGCATAGCACCGCATCGGATTCGTTCTCGGTCATGTGCTGCGCGCCGTAGACGCCCGCGGCTTCCTCGTCCGGAACCGCGAAGTAGATGAGCGTGCCGCGCGGTTTGAAGCCGCTGCGCATCACGTTGCGGACCGCCACCGCCATCGAGGAGGTCAGATTGAGCATGTCGATCGCGCCACGGCCCCAGACCATCCCGTCGACGAGCTCGCCGCCGGTCGGGTCCCGCTCCCAACCCTCGGGGTTCACCGGCACGACGTCGGTGTGGCCCATCAAGCACAAGGACGGGGCGTTGGGGTCGCTCCCCTCGACGCGCCCGACGAGGCTCGGACGCCCCGGCACCGCCTCGAACCGCTGAAAGTCGAGACCGCTGCCATCGAGGAACGACTCCAGCGCGTCGGCATTGCGGACCTCCTGCCCGGAGTCGCGCGTTCCGTCGTTCAAGCACCCGTTGCGGATCAGTGTCTGCAGAAGGGCCACGGTGTCGTTGCTCACGCGGTGGCCTCCTTCGCGGCCTTCTGCACGGCCTCGACGACGTCGTCTGGAGTTATCCCTGCGGCAGTATCCGGCTGATCGACGTCGGGCTGCTCGAAGATCGCGCGAACCCGCGACACCAGGGCCTCGCGATCGGCCACGTTCGCGCCGGCCAGCGCCGCCGCAACCCGGTCCATCGCGTCGGGCGGTGAGACGTGCATGTCGCCGGCGATCATCGCTCGTGCGATCGTTCCATCGGCGTCAAGCGCGACCCCGGCGCGCACCAGTTTCTTGCCCTTCACATTCGCGAATCCGACGGGAGTGCCCGGCCGCGTCTCGGAGCGGAACCGTTCACTCGAGATGCGACGGACGAAGTCGTCCGCGCGTACGGCGTTCACGAAGTCGTCGGTGACCTTCTCCTCGTCCGCGCTTAGCTTCGACGGCTCCAGATCGAGCCCGGCGACCTCACGGGACGCAGCCGCGATCGCGTCGCGCAGCTCGGCGTAGGACAGCGGCTCTCCGCGGATGTCGGTCGGCGTCACGATGTACTCGACGATGTCCTTGATCACCTTGTCCTTGAACTTCTCCTCCGGCACCCGCGCAACGCACCGGTACAGCTCGAGGTCCGGACGCTTCAGGTTCAGGAACCCTCCGACCACCTTCGTTCCCAGAACCGACTGGGTGATGCAGTTACCGAGCTTCCGGTCGCGCCAGCGGATGTCGGACGAACCCTGGAACTGCGCCTCCCCGAGCCCGAGCG
Source organism: Actinomycetota bacterium (assembly GCA_049273905.1). Taxonomy (GTDB): domain Bacteria; phylum Actinomycetota; class AC-67; order AC-67; family AC-67; genus JBASRP01. Next base: position 10,403 of record JBASRP010000018.1, on the reverse strand, counting down.
AATCCAGCGCCCGCTCCATGACCGGTTGGAACGATTTCAGCGCGTCGTCGAGCGTCGGGAAGCGGTCGTCGCGCATGATCCACGACCAGACGGCGACCGCCTCGGTGTCGTAGAAGGCCGTCCCTCCGCCGAAGATCGGCCGGCGGAACACGTCGATGCCGACCTCATGGGCAGCCTCGAGGTTCACCGAGGAGTCGATGTCGTCGAACCACCCGACGGTCAGGTGACCCTTGGCCCAGATCATGCTCAAGAGAACCTCGGGCCCACCCTGCACGACCGACGCTGCGATCGCCGGGAGGCGCCCGTAGGCGGCGAGGGCCTCGGTCTTTCCGACGTCGACGAAGCGCCAGCGATCACTCACTACAGATGCGCTCCATGCCCTCGGCGACGACGCGCGTCGCGTCGAGCACCTCGCCCACCGCCCACTTCGACCGCTCGAGCAGCTCCTCGGACGTGCAGTACTTGCCGAGCAGCTCGATCGCGCGCCCGGCGTGCTCCTCGTCGGCCTCGAGGTGCATGAAGAAGAACTCGAGGTCCTCTTCCTTCAGGCCGTACTTGTCGCGGTAGAGCGCGCCCAGGAACGCCATCGTCCGCGTGCGCGCCTCGATCCCGTAGCTCAAGGCGGCAAGACCGACGACGAAGTGCTCCTTCTCGCAGATCGCGAGGATGCGCTCGATCCACTGGCGACTCTCGGGGATCGGCTCTAGGTCGTACGGCGTCGGCAGATCGGCGCCGAGAGCACGACCGAATCGCGCGACCAGCTCGGCGTGATCGCGTTTCGGGTCGCCCTCGCCGTGCTCCTCCTCGAGGTTCTCGAGCATGAGCTCGCGGACGTCGCGCGGCTCGGCTTGGGCGTAGATCGCCGCGACGCAGCGTTTGAAGTTGTCGACCTGGAAACAGTACGACGGCGCGAACCGCGCCAACTTCTCCTTCGGCACCCGGCCGTTCGCGAAATCCTCGAGGAACTGCGTCCCACCCTCGAACCACACCGAGTTCATGACCTCGGTGAGCTCCTTGTGAACCCGCTCGGCATCGACGGCCATGACCCCACTCTCCTCGTCGTTCCTGAAGCCCGATGATTGCACGCGAGGCGAGCCGGTTGCTAGCGTCGCCCCACGAATCCACGGTCTTCTGAGGAGGAGTCTGCGATGGGTCTTCTGGACGGCAAGGTCGCCGCGGTCACGGGTTCCGGACGCGGTATCGGGCGCGGGATCGCGCTCGAGCTGGCGAAGGAAGGCGCCGCGGTGGTCATCAACGACGCCGGCGTCGACGTGAACGGGCGCGGGAGCGACGCGGACCCGGCGACGCAGGTCGTCAAAGAGATCGAATCGGGTGGCGGAAAAGCCATCGCGAACTACGGCGACGTTTCGAAGTGGGATCAGGCCGAGGGGATCATCCAGGACGCCGTGAAGAACTTCGGAACGATCGACATCCTCGTGAACAACGCCGGCATCCTGCGCGACAAGTCGCTCCTGAAGATGGAGGAGGACGAGTTCGACGCGGTCATCGCCGTGCACCTCAAGGGCACGTTCCTCTGCGCGCGGCACGCCGGCCCGATCATGAAGGAGAAGGGCTACGGCCGGATCATCAACATCACGTCGTCGGCCGGACTGCGCGGCAACTTCGGACAGACGAACTACTCGGCGGCGAAGGCCGGCATCGCCGGCATGACGCTCACGTGGGCGATCGAGCTCGGGAAGTACGGCATCACCGTCAACGCGATGGCGCCCTCGGCCGTCACGCGCATGACGACAGGTCTGCTCCCGGGCATGGAGGACAAGATCCCGCCGGAGATGGACCCGACGCTCAACGCGCCGCTGATCGCGTTCCTCGCGTCCGAGAAGGCCGGGCACGTCAACGGTCAGGTGTTCGGGCGGCGCGGTTACACGTACACGATCTTCCAGCAGTACAAGATCCTCGCCGGCCTCTCGTCGGCCGACGGCTGGACGGCGGAGAAGGTCGCGAAGAACTTCGACACCGTGCTCGCGAACTTCATGACGCCGCCGGGGATGGACATCAAGATCAAGAAGCCGGGTGAGGGCGAGGAGAAGAAGAAATGACCATCGAGCTGACGTACGGGGAATCGATCGACATCAAGGCACCGATCGACGCCGTCTATCAGTACCGGCTGGATTTCGTGAAGCTCGCGGTCTACAACTCGAACGTGACCAACATCCGCCGGACGAAGTACGGCGAGGACACGCTCGGCACGGGCGCGGAGTACGTCTTCGACCTCACGCTCCCGGGCTGGGATCCGATGGAGGCCTTCCTCAACGTCACCGAAACCGACAAGCCGAACAGCATCACGACGGACACGGGAACCGCCGCCATGTCGGGCCGCGAGGTCAACACGTTCGAGCTGCAGCCCGACGGTTCCATCCGGTTCACGATCACCTTCTCGATCTCGCTTCCGGATGAGGCGAAGGACGGCCTGGAGTGGATCGAGAAGTCCGGCCGCGACCAGTACGTGATCGAGCTCGCCGCCATCAAGGAAACGCTGGAGAAGTGATGGGCCGCCTTCAGGACCGCATCGCGATCATCACGGGCGCCGGGCAGGGCATCGGCCGGGCCCACGCGCTCCGCTTCACCGAGGAAGGCGCGAAGATCGTCGTTGCCGACATCAAGGAAGACAACGCCGAGCAGGTCGTGAAGGAGATCGAGGCGGCCGGCGGCGAGGCCATCGTCGTCCCGGTCGATGTTGCCGACGAGGCGTCCACGCAGGCGATGGCGAAGGCGACCGTCGACAAGTTCGGGCGCATCGACATCCTCGTCAACAACGCGGGCCTGTACTTCGACCTCGAGCAGACGAACAACTCGCTCGAGTACCTGAAGCGGGTTCTGGACGTGAACATGATCGGACCATGGCTGTGCGCACGCGCCGTGTTCCCGACGATGAAGGCACAGGGGAAGGGCAAGATCATCAACCAGTCCTCCAGCGCCGCGTGGATGTACGCGATGGCCGGCTACGCGATGAACGATAAGTCGACGGAGCTGCCGAGCTACCACTACTCGATGTCGAAGGCCGGCCTGAACGCCTACACGCACTTCATGGCGGCGGCGCTCGGGCAGTTCGGGATCAACGTCAACGGCATCGCGCCGGGCGTGACGATGACCGACGCGACCCGGAAGCACGTCCCGGACGCGATGATGGGCGCGATCAAGATGATGAGCGCGCTGCGTCGCACGCTCGAGCCGGACGACATCACCGGCGCCGCGGTGTTCCTCGCTTCCGACGACTCCGACGCGATCACCGGGCAGGTCATCCCGGTCGACGCCGGCGTCGTCATGCTCGGATGAGCGACGACACCACCGACGGAAGTACCGAGCGTCGATCGAGCTTCAACCCACCTTTCCACCGCACGCTCGGCGTCAAGATGCGCATCGGCTCCAACCGCGAGGGCATCGCGTACGTCGACATCGATCCCGAGGTGCACTACGGGAACCGCTGGGCGCACGGCGGCCTGGCCGCGGTCCTGACCGACATCGCGAGCGGCATCGCGATCGCGTTGCAGATGGAGGAGGACGGCCGCGAATCGATCGACGGCACGATCGAGTTCAAGGTGAACTTCCTGCGCAAGGTCTACGAGGGCGACATGACGGCGACCGCGACGGTGGTGCACCTCGGGAAACGGACGGCGATCACGGACGTGGACGTCACGAACAAGGGCGAGCTCTGCGCCAAGGCGGTCGCGACCTTCATGCTCAGCCGAAGTAAACAACCGGCTCGTTAGGCTCGGCCGCCCCAGTGGGGCAGGAATCCCGCGCGGCCGGACCGAATCCGTGGTGGTGAAGAAGACCAAGCTCGTCCTTCTCGCGGTTCTGACGCTCGCGGCCGCGGGGCTCGGTGCGAAAGCCCAGACACCCGAGACGGTGCGCATCCTTCGTGACGCGTACGGCGTCCCGCACGTCTTCAGCGACGACGACCTCAAGGGCGCGTACGCCAACGGATACGCCATGGCCGAGGATCGCCTGTTCCAGATGGAGATCCTGCGTCGCGCGGGGAAGGGCCGGCTGGCCGAGCTGATCGGCGACGACGAGGCGCTCGGCGGGCAGACGGCCGCGGAGTTCGACATCGCGATCCGCCGCGAGCTGTACACCGAGCCGGAACGGGCGGAGATGTTCGCCGAGCTCGCGCGCACCAACCCTGCCGACGCCGCGCAGTTCCGCGCGTTCGTCGACGGGGTGAACACACGGATCGCAGAGGATCTCGCCGATCCGATCAACAAACTGCCGGCGGAATATCTGGCGCTGGGGACGTTGCCGCAGCCCTGGTCGATCACCGACTCGGTCGCGTTCGCGGCGGTAGGGCTCAGCATCTTCGGCGCCGAGGGCGGCCACGAGGTCCAGAACGCGTGTCTGCTCGCCGACCTCACGACCCGCCTCAAAAGCGAGAGCGCAGCCGAGGGCGTCTTCAACGACCTCTTTTGGATCGACGACCCCGACTCGCCGACGACGATCGCGGAGGGAGAAGCCGTCTGGCCGAACCACGTCGGCCGGTTCAGCGGCGGCCAGATGGGGCTGATGCACGACCCGAAGGTGAAGGCGGCGATCTGCAACGCGGCGACGGCGCAGCGGGCCGAGGAGTCGGCGATCGACTACGTCGCCGGGCTCCTCGGATTGCGCGGGATGTTCGCGATGGGGCACTCGAACGCGCTCGTCATTTCGGGTAGCCACACATCGACGGGGCATCCGATGCTCGGCGGCGGTCCGCAGGTCGGCTACTCGACGCCGAGCTTCTTCTTCGAGTCGGGCGTTCACACGCCGACGTACGACTCCGTCGGCGTCAACGTTCCACTCGGGCCGGGGAACATCATGGGGCGCACGCGCACGCTCGCCTACACGGTGACATCCGGCATCGACGACCAGATCGACACGTACGTCGAGCGCTTGAACCCGGCGAACCCACGCCAGTACGCGGTGCGGGACGGCTGGCGCGACATGGACTGCCGCACCGAGACGTTCCTTGTTCGCATGAACCCGACGAGCCCCCCGGACCCGGCGGACATCGTGTCGCCGGACGACCCCACGCACCCGATGCTTCCGATGCGCCCGATCGTGCAGGAGCTATGTCGCACGATCCACGGGCCGGTCTTCTACATCGACGCTGCCAACCTCGTTGCTTTCAGCCACAAGAAGGCGCATTGGCTGCAGGACCTCAAGGGCGCGGTCACATGGCTGAGCCTGGGACGGAAGACGGCGCTGACCGGTCCGGACAGCGTCGAGGAAGCTCTCGACGGCTTCCCCTTCACCTTCAACTTCAACTACGCCTCGACGAGTGGCGACATCGGCTACTTCCATCGCGGGCTGACGCCGCTACGGCCGGAGGACACCGACCCCCGGCTTCCGCTTCCCGGCATCGACTACGAGTGGCGCACGGGTTCGGACGGCAAACAGTACGTCGCGAACTCGGCGATCCTCACGACGGACGGACGTAAGGCCGCGACGATCATCAACCCGGCCCAAGGCTTCATCGCGAACTGGAACAACAAACCCATCAAGGGATGGGGCGGTGCGGGTGAGGCCCGAGAGTTGTGGGGACCGCGGCACCGCATGGAGGGACTGTCACGTGAGGTGCAGCGCCTGATCGAAGCCGGCACGTCGATCAAGCTCGATGAGGCAGACGCCGATCCCACGACGTCGCCGGCCTGTTTCTCGAACGACGATTACCGCGTCGGCTCGGATCCGCTCGGATGCGTCACGTCGACGAACGGCATCGTTCGCAAGGCCGCGACGAGCGACATCCACGCGCTCACCGTCCTTCCGTTCCTCGCGAAGGCGCTCGAGATCGAAGGCACGGCGTCCGACGCGCCCGCATACAAGGCCTACCTCGCGATGAAGACCTGGAGCGCCGCCGGCGGTCCGCTGCTTCGCCACGGCTCGGACCCCACGTACCGCGATCCCGGCATCGCCATCTATCGCGACTGGCGAAACCGGCTCCAGCACGCGCTCCTGGACGACGAGCTTGGGTCGTACAACCGCGGCATGGACTTCCCGCCGGTGATCGAGGGCAGCAACGAGGACGACCACGGGAGCTACCTCTCGCCCGACAGCGTCCTGTATCACGTCCTGACGCACGCGCCGGAGCTCGCCGGGGTGGAACCGGCGACGGCGCTCTCGCCGTCGCGGGACTACTGCGCGGGATCGACGTGCGCGGCGATCCTCGTTTCGACGCTCGCCCAGTCGGTCACGGCTCTGGCCGAGCGGTTCGGCTCGCCCGACCAATCGGCCTGGCGTGCGCCGGTGATCGTCAGCACGGTCGGCGCGCAAGGCGCCGCGCCGGAGATCACGCTCGAGCGGATGAACCGCGGCAGCATGAACCAACTCCACGATTTCGGGGTCGGTGATGCGTTCCGAACCTTCAACGTCGTCCCCCCGGGCCAGAGCGGCATGATCGACATCGCGACGCTGGCCCAGACCCAGACCGGAGACGACCCCGTCGCCGCCGTCAACACCGCCAGCCCGCACGTTTTCGATCAGGCGGCGCTGTACGAGGGGTGGCGATACAAACCACTGATCCAGTCGATGAGCCGACTCGCGGACGCGACCGTCGAGGACGTGCCGTACATCCGCGGCGTCGTGCCGCAACCGAACACGGCGCTCCTCAGCACGATCTGGCGCATGCTCGACGCCGTCGGCCTGCACCTCCCGAACGTGAGTCTGTTCGGCGAGATCGCCACCAGCTAGACCGCGTTGACCCCGCGCGCGGCCGAGGAGTAGGAACGCGCCATGGAAGACCGCCAGCCGACCGGCTTGATGATCGAGATGCTCGATGGGCCGGACGCGGCCGCAGTCGAGGAGTGGCAGCGCGACGTCGCGATCCCAAAGGCGCTCGCGAACGGGTGGTTCTCACACGGAACCGCGTTCCGGAACCTCCGCCAAGACGAGACCCGGTTCCAGCAGAAGATCGAGGGCTTCACTCATCTCTCCGTCTACGAGATCGCCCGAGCCGACGTGGAGTGGGCGTGCATGGACGGCCTGGCGCGCGGCGAAGGCGGCGTGCGCGTGACGAACCGGTTCCTCTTCAAGCGCTACCCGCGGCCGTCGCAAGGCCGGCTCTCGGGGAGGCCGACGCGCGGCATCTTCCTGGTCCTCATCTCCCCGACGACGCCCGACCGCGCGCAGGAGTTGCGCGACTGGGCCGACTTCACGCACATCCACGGGATCGCCGCATCGTCGCCCGACGGGTTCACCACGATCACCCCGTTCGAGAACACGACCGGCGGGGACCCGCGCTTCATGCATTTCTACGAGCTCGACACGGACGACGTGGTCGCGTCGGTCGACGCGATGCCCGAAGCGGTGATGAAGAAGTTCGGTTTCGAGATGGGCGACGAGCGCTTCCTGAAGTGGGCGCTGAGCGACGACCTCGACATCTGGTACGTCAACCTCTTCGGGCGCGTGGACTAATGGAACTCTTCGACGCGATCGATACCCAACGAAGCCTGCGCCGCTTCACGGACAAGCCCGTTTCCGATCAAGACATCCGCCGCCTGCTCGAGTCCGCACGCAAGGCACCGAGCCCGACGAACCGCCAGCCGTGGGCGTTCATCGTCATCCGCGAACCTTCGACGCGACGGGCCATGGCCGAGATCTACAAGAAGTCGTGGGGCTTCGCCCGGCAGGTGTACGGCGATCCGGAGAAAGCGAACGACGAGCCCGAGCGGATGATGCTCACCGAGACCGACCGCCTGGCCGACGCGATCGACGAGGCCCCCGTGTTCATCAACTGCCTGCTCGACCGGTCGCTGCTCGGGATCATGATCACGCCCGATCTCCAAACGATCCTCGAGCCGACGTCGGTGTACGGCGCCGTCTACGCGGCCATCCAAAACCTGTTGCTCAGCGCGCGCGGTCTCGGGCTGGCCGCGGTGCCGACGAACCTCACGCGCTTCTTCGACGCCGAGGTCCGGCCCCTGCTCGGGTACCCGGAACACGTCGAGACGATCTCGCTGATCCTCCTCGGCCACCCGCTGAAGCCGTCGTTCGGGCCGCCCCGCCGGAAACCGCTCGAGGACATCGCCTATTTCGAGGCATGGGGGAAACCGCTGCCCTGAGGTTTATGCTCGCCGCGTCGGCCGGTGAGAGGGGGCGGTCATGGAAGACACCGCGGCGAAGATCCTGATCCTCGGAGGTCTCGCGAGTCTGCTCTTCGCGTTCATCATGGGGTTCGTCCTCTCGCAGGTGCGGCTCAAAGATCCCATGGTCGATCAATCGAAGCTGATGCAGGTCCACATCGTCGCGCTGTGGGAAGGCTTCATGCTGCTGGGGCTCGTCTGGGCCGTCGCCCTTTCTGATCTGTCGTCGGGCTGGGAGACGCTCGCCGCCCTTCTGCTCATCGCCGGTGGCGCTCTGCAGCTCACAGGGAACTTCCTGGGGTGGAAGCGAAACATCGAGAACCTATTCGCGCCGCCGCGAGGATTCGTCTACCAGGTCGCAGCGGCCAACGCGGTCCTTCAGACGGCCGGGCTCGTGATCCTGATCATCGGAGCGATCGGCGGGCTCTAGGAGCCGTACTGCTTCGTCTCGGGACGCTCGAGCAGCACCGCGTGCGCGACCTCGTCCGCGACCGGCCGGTGTGAGACTCCGCGGGGCACGACGTAGAGATCACCGCGCGTCAACGTGACCAACGTTCCTCCTTCGAGTTCGATCCGGAACGAGCCGCCCCAGCACAGGAACAGCTCGTCCTCGTCGTGCTTGTGCCAGGGAAACTCGCCCCTCAGGCGTGCGATGCGCAGGATCGAGTCGTTGACGGTGACGAGATCGGCAGGTTGCCACTCGCCCGGGAGGGCGGCCATCGCCGCGTCGATCGAGAGCGGTTCGTCCACTACAGACCGGCGAGCTTCGCGATGCGCTCGCGGTGGTCCGCTTCGTCGCCGAAGAGCGCTTGCATCGACTTGATGCGCTTCTGGAACAGGTGCATGTCGTGCTCCCACGTGAACGCGATGCCACCGTGCACCTGAACGCCTTCGTCGGCGACGTGCGCAAGCGCCTCGGAGCCGAAGGACTTCGCGACCGAGACGGCGAGCTCGGCGTCTTCCGCGTTCGTCGCCGCGGCCCAGCACGCGTAGTACGCGGCCGACCGTGAGGGTTCGAGGTCCGCGAGCATCTCTGCGCACTTGTGTTTGATCGCTTGGAACGAGCCGATCGGCCGGCCGAACTGCTCGCGCTCCTTCGTGTAAGAGACGGTCAGGTCCAAGACCTTCTCGGCGGAGCCGATCATCTCGGCGCACGCGGCCGCGATGCACACGCGGAGGCCTTCGTCCATGCCGGGCGTGCCGGTGAGCTGGTCGGCCGGCGTCTTGTCGAACGACACCGAGCCGATAGGGCGCGTCAGGTCGAAGCCGCGCTTCGGCGCGACGGTCGCACCCTCATCGACGACGAACCACGCGCTCTCGCCGCCCTGCGTCGCGGCGACGACGAAGAGGTCGGCGGCCGGCGCGTCGAGGACGATCTCATGCGTTCCGGTGAGGGCTCCGCTAGGCGCGTCGACGCCTTCGCCGGTCAACGTCCGCTGGTTGATGACGACGGTCGCGATGCGTTCCCCGTCCGCGATCGCCGGGAGGTACTTCTTCTTCTGCTCGTCGGTCCCGTGGCGCAGGATCACCTGGCCGGCTTGGGCGATGCTCGACAGGAACGGCACCGGCGCGATCGCGCGCCCGAGCTCGCCCAGCAGAAGGACGAGATCGAGGAACGACTGCCCGAGGCCGCCGACGTCCTCCGGGAACGGCAGCGCCATCCACCCGAGGTCGGACATACGCTTCCACAGATCGCGCGACCAGCCGGTCGAGTCGTCGATGAACTCGCGGACGTGTGACGTCGGACACTGCTGCTCGAGGAAGCGCCGCGCCTCGTCGCGCAGCGTGTACTGGTCGGGAGAGAAATCGAAATCCATCAGCTCTTCGCTTTGTCCTTCGGCGCCCACACTTCACCGCGCGGCATCCCGAGCACGCGCTCCGAGATGATGTTCTTCTGGATCTCGCTCGACCCGGCGGCGATCGTCTGCGCGAACGACATCAGATAGCCACGCTGCCACATGCCTCGGTCGTCGGCGTCGTCGCCATCGAGGGCCGCGCCCGGCCCGCCGACCGCGAGAGCCAGCTCCTGCATCCGCCGGACCATGTGGCTCCAATAGAGCTTCGCGACCGACCCTTCGGTGCCCGGCCGGCCGTGCCGAAGGATCGACGAGATGTTGCGCAGACCGATGTAGCGCATGATCTCGAGCTCCGCGTACGCGGCCGCGAGTCGCTGCCGGAAGGCCGGATGCTCGCTGACGGGGACGCCGTCGCGGACCGTCCGCTGCGCGTGCGCCAGCATGTCTTTCATCGCATTCCGGAACCGGATCTGATGCCCGAGGAACGCCGGGCCGCGCTCGTGCGACAGCGTCGTGTTCGCGTACGTCCAGC
>JBASRP010000017.1:0-3239 GCA_049273905.1 Actinomycetota bacterium | reverse complement strand
TCGTTACCTTGGCGGCGGGCGGCACGTGGTGGACGTCGAGCTTCCACGCCAGGACGCGCTTCAGCGCGCTCTGCATCGCGCTCGACGGAGTTGTGCTCGTGAAGGTGCCCATGAGCGAGATCCCGGTGCTGCCGGTGTTGAAGCCCTTCACGTGCGCGCCGATGACCGGCTTCGTCATCCCGCCGTAGCGGCCTTCGAAGATCTGCCCGTAACGATCGACGAGGAAATTGTATCCGATGTCGCTCCAGCCACGGTTGCTGGTGTGGAACTTGTAGATGCTCCGCACGAGAGCCGCCGACTGGGACTTCGAATACGAGTTGGTCCCGGCCGTGTGGTGAACGAACGCCATCTGGACGGAGGGCGCGTAGCGCGGACAGCACTCACGCCAGCTCTCGTTCGCGCCCCATTGCTTGCGCGAGATGATGGCCGGCGTGGACGTCATCGCCTGGGCCTCGCCCCCGCCTCCGTGGATGAACCGGGACACCGCGCTGATCAATCGCTCGAAGATGTTCGGTTTCGCCGCGTCGCCGAGCGAGTTGACCATGTGGGCGCGGATGTCGAAGACGGCGGGCGCGCCCGCCTTCGCCGAGACGCGGTACATCATGGCGTCCGCCGTTCCCACCCAGATCGGGGCGGTGAAGACGCGATCGGCGGCCCGCCGCCACTCAGCCGAGGCGGTATCAGGACTCTCGTCCGGCTCGACCTGCATCGCTTCCCACGCGCCCCATCCACTCTTGGTGTGGAACCTCGCGGTGATCGCAACGCCGTCCTCGACGGCTTCATCGTCACGCGAGTTCGTTCGGAACGAGAATGCAACCAAGTTCGCTTGGATCGGCAGACTGCGCGACGGACGCGTGATCGTGATGCCGGCGTGGCGGGTCGGATTCAGGCGCAACCCGCGCGCGAGTTCGAGTGAGCGATCGAGCGTCGCGGGAAAACGCGACGCCGCCGGCGTGGGCAACGGGACGAGAACTCCCCACAGTCCGGCGATGAGTACGACGATGAACAGGCGTCTGCGGAGCAATGCTCCCCCCAGCGTCGACCAGGCCGATTCCTCAGAGTAGTCGGCACGCAAAGATAGTGGCTTGAGCGATGCGAGCCCTTTGTGAGACTCGCGTGGAATTCTGAGAAAAAGTTGTGAAGAGTGAGCTTGCCTAGCTCAGCCGATCACGAATCCGTCGACCGCGATGTTGCGGTCGGTCGCTCTGCTATTGCGCGTCGACGCGACTCTGATCCTGATCGTGTGCGTCCCGTCCGTGAGGTTCAGGAATGCGCGCATCACCTTGTAGGTCGTCGTCGAGCTGTAGTTGTCGATGAGGCCCTTGAGCGCCCCGTCGATGTACACGTACGCCTGGCCCATCGCCGGTCCGCGGACCGTGCGCCACGCGATGCTCGTGCCGCTGAAGACGAAGGTCATCTCGGTCCCGGAGAAACGCGCGACGCGGTACGTCCCGCCGTCGGCCCCCGAAGCGCTCACGGCGGCCCAGCGATAGGACAGCGATGGGGTGACATTGGTCGAGCCGCCGGAACGGAATGCGTCGATCGAAACTCGCACGTCCTTCCCCGAGCTCGAGCCCTTGCTTCCGGTCACCCGGATCGTGATCGTGTGCGTGCCCGCCGCCAGGCCGGAGAAGCTCTTACCGACCTTGTAGCGGGCCGTCGAGGAGTAATTGTTGACGGTGCCGAACGAGCGACCGTCGATCGAGACCGCCGCGACGCCTTGATACGGGTCCCGGATCGTGTACCACGCGATCGATGAGCCGACGAACGTGTACGCGATCGTGGCGCCCGGCGTGTTGTTGACGACGTAGCTTCCGCCGTAGGTCGACGAGTTCGCGAGGTTGCGCCAGGAGTAGCGCACGCCGCTGGCGACCTCATTCACGTTGGTGGCGGCCCGGAAGAGGTTCGTCTTGGGTTGAAGCTCGTTTCCGGCGCGGTCGGTGATCGAGCCGGCTCCGTTCGGGAGCAGGATGGCGTTGTATTTCTGCCCGGCGATCAGCGCTCCGTCGGGATCCAACGTGATCGTCTTGGTCGCGTCGTTGTATGCGACGTGCGCGGGAAGATCGTCTGTGGTTCCGGCCTCGCGCAGCACCACGTTGTCGGACGCCGCGCCCTCGTCCACGCCGACGATCGGCTCGTTGAGGAGCCAAGAGACGTTGGCCGTCTGGCTCGACGCGGGGGTGAACAAGGTCACGGTCGGAGCGACGGTGTCGGCGATGATCGTCCCGGTGGTCACCTCAGTGATGGTGGGGTCTGAGAGACAGAGGATGCTTCCGCCCGTGCGGAGCGCGTTCGAAGGGAGCCGTACTTGCACGTCGTCGCCGTTGGTCACGAGCGAGCTCAGTCGGATCGTGAGGAAGTAGGTGTAGGAGCCCTCCTCGGCAACGGGCAGCATAGCGTCGGGGGTGATGTCCAGAGCGGCCTCGAAACCGCCGTCGATCGGAGAGATCGTGAAGCTGCTGGGGACCTCCGCGTCGTCGGCGTCGAGCTGGTCGGCGGTGGTTCCCGTGTCCCGCCACAGAGAGATCCCGGCGTCCGCGCCGTTGCTCTCGAGATCGTCCGCGTCGAACGTGCCTCCACCGGCAACCTGAAGGAAATCGACCACGAGATCGGTGAACGTCGTGCACGAACCGGACGCGATGAGGTCGATCCCGAAAACGGGGATATCGATGTTCGGAGTCGCGTAACTGGTGGATGTCCGCAGGCTCGTCGCGCTCGGGCTGGCCGCGAAAGCGGGTACCGCGCCGGCGCTCAGCGCCATCAGAACGACCAAAGTGATAACGGTGGCTCGCAGGAAACGCTTCATCACGTCAAGCTCCCGGATCGGTAGAACCTCACCCTGTCAACGGGCCAGGACCGGAGCGGTTGCGGCGTTCCACACACCCGGCGACGACGGCGCGCCCTATCGAGCCCGGTTCGCCATGCTTCGTCCGAAAGATCGGCGCTTCGATCAGCGTTCGGCGAAGCGGCGGAACAGACCCTCGGTGCCGGCGAGCCGGCCCTCGAGCTCGGCGTCGTTCGACAGCACGATCTGGGTCGGCGGCGTCCCCCAACGCTCCAGCTCCTCGTACAGCTCGATCAACGGTGTCGGATCGTCCGTGCGCGGACGGATGTAGACGAAGAACTGACCGGACGGCTCCCCGCTCACGAGCTCGACTTGCCACTGCGCCGCCCGCGGGGCCGCCGAGACGGCCGCGAAGCGGAAGTCGAACCGCACGGCGCGACCGTCGAGCTTCACC
>JBASRP010000013.1:0-12731 GCA_049273905.1 Actinomycetota bacterium | reverse complement strand
ACCCCGTTCGCGCTGAGACGTTCCGGGACTGGGTCGTGTTCACCGTCGAGAAGAACCGTGGCGGTCCGAATCTCCTCGACCTGGAGTTCAAGAAAGACTTCTTGCACTTCCGGTTCGAGCCTGAGGGCGGCATGGTCGCCGAGAAGCTCGTCGACGAGCGGGTTTACTCGGAATAGATCCGCGTGTCGCTGGGGGAGCGGCGCCGTCTCCTCGGTGCTTTCGCGCTCGGGGCGGCGCTGGCGACGGCGATCGTCGTCGCCCAGTGGCGCAGTGATCCCGCGCACCGAACGGCGTACGGCGACGGGCTGATCTATCGGTTCGTCGCCGCGCACATCGGCGCGGGCGAGGCCGACGTCGCGCGCTTCGATCCCGATCGCGTCGTGATCGACCGCGGCACATCTCTCCGCTATGGCCGCATCGGTATGCCGGCCTTGGTGTGGCTCGTTTCCGGGGGGAAAGCGAGCGTCATGCCGACGACGCAGCCGATCGTGATGATCGTGGCGGCCGGATTCGCGTGCGCGGGAGTTGCCGCACTCTTCCCTCGTGGGGGGCCGCTGTCGGCGCTCTTACCCTTCCTCGCGCCTGGGTTCCCACTCGCGATCGCAGGCGGATACGCGGAGTGCGTGGCCGTGGCCTTCGGTGTGTGGGCCGTCTGGCTCGCGTTACGTGACCGTTGGTGGCCGAGCGCGCTGCTCCTGGGCGCTGCGATCCTGACGAAAGAGAACGCCGCCGTGATCATGGTCGGGCTGGGGATCTGGCTGCTCGTTAGGAAGCGATGGCAGCCGGCGTTCATCCTGGCCGCGGGCGCGGTCCCCGTCGTCGCGTATTGGTTGTTCATCGCGAACCGGTTCGGTCACATCCCTCCGCTCGATCCGTACCTTCGCGTTGCGACGACGACGATCGGAACGCCGGTCGTCGCCTTGATCCAGAGCTTCACCGACGCGTACTCGACCGAGTCGATCGTCGTGGCGCTGATCCACATCGCGGCAGGAGCTGTCGTTATCGCGCTCCTCCGTTCATCCATCTACGCGCTCATCGGCAGCGTCGCGGCGTTGCAGTTGCTCGCGGTGGGTCCGTTCGGCTGGCGCTTCATCGGAGACGCGACGCGCATCTCGACGATCTTCGAGGTGTTCGTCATCCTCGCCATCGCAACAAGGATGAGACCTGCAGCGACGTTGGACGAAGCGGTTTCTGCTCTGGGCTGACATGCCGGGCTCTATGGACACGGCGCGCGAGACGGAGTTGGGCAAGCGGCCCGTCCTTCTTCCGATCCTCGTCCTCGTCTCGATCGTCGCGATCGCGGCCATCGTCCTTCAGATGCTTCCGGCGCAGCTAGATGGTTCCGCTGGCGCGGACCTCGCGGAGGACTATGCGTCCGCCCGCGATCTGCACGAAGGTCGCGACCCATTTGCTCCCGGTCTCCCGGATTCGATGCGTCGCCACATCGGACCGCGACCGAACGGGAACTTCCCGGAGCAACTGGCCAACCCCCATCCTCCCGCTCTCGTTGCTGTCCAGGTGCCGGTTGCCAAGCTCCCGTGGGACATCGTGCGCGTCGGGTGGCTCTTGGCTTCGATAGGCGCGATAGCTCTCAGCTGCTTTGTGGTGGCGGTTCGATTTGGGTTCGATCCTCTAACGGCGATATCGGTTGCGCTCATTGTTCTTGCATTACCGATGACCGAAGATGCATTGTTCAACGGGACAATCGAACCACTCTTACTTCCTCTTTTCGTCGGCGCGTGGTTCGCTCTCGGACAGGGCAGGGAGCGGCGAGCTGGATTGTTCCTCGGTCTTGCTATCGCCCTTAAGCTCTACCCAATATTTTTTGCGTTGGCGCTGGTGCGGCGCCATCGCAAGGCGCTCTTCTGGTCATTGGCCGGTGCAACGGTTTTCTTCCTGGCCGGTTCACTCATCACACTGACAAGCCCGCTTCACGCACTTGCGGTTTCGCGACATAACATCGAGATATGGGGAACAGCGACGCTCAACGTCGGACTCCCTGCCTTCTTCATCCAGCTATTCGACGGACTGAACAAGGCTCTTCCTTCGTGGGCGTCCGTCGTGTATGTCGCGATGCTCGGCGCGGGAGTTATGTGGGTTGTCGGTGGCAGACGGGATCTTTGGGGTGCCGCCCCGGCCCTGGTTTTCGCGCCGATCTGCTGGAACAGCTATTTCCTGTTCGCAGTCCCCGCGTTGATCCGGCAGGTTCGGACACGGGTGCCCGCGGCGCTTCTGATCGCAACCACCATCGCTCTGGGGATCTCGTGGCGCCTTCCAATCTACGACGCCACGATAAACACACTCGGGCCGCTCTTACTCATGATCGGCGAAGCGCGCTCTCAGGACGCCGCTCCCGCGCTTCTGAGTCCCGGCGCGGCCGGCACGCTACGCAGCCACTAACGCTCCGTCGTCGCGCGACGGGTTCAGCCGGCCGGCCGCTTGCACGGAGATCCCGATCGCGAGCAGCGTCGCGGCGGGTGCCAGCCACCAGAGACCGGGTCTCGATCCGACGGTCGCCGTCCACCAAGGCCCCGGCAAGGTCGCGATCGCGAAGAGGGCTCCGACGGCCGCCGCTGCGACCCGCAGTCGCCCGTCGGTCTTGATGATCGCAATGGCGACCCACGGGACCGCGCATGCCAAGTAGTGCGGCCACACGACCGGCCACGCCGCGAGAGCCACGAGGGCTCCGACCCAGAAGTCCCGCTGTTGCACGAGAAGGAACGCCGCGGCGGCCACTCCCATTAGTGCCATGGCCGGCGCGGTCCCGAGCCACCGGGCGAGGACCGCCGTCACCGAAAAGTTGTCAGGACGTGTCGCGTAGCCGCCGGAGATATGCGATGCGGCGTCGAACCACGAGCCGATGTGGCCCATGACGAGCACTCCGACGACGGTGAACGCGGCCGCCGACAGGATCGCCCGCACGCCGTCGCGACGCTCGCGGCGTATCAGCGCGAGGATCGCCACGGCCGGGAAGATCTTGATGGCGGCGGCGGCGCCGAGGGCGAGCGCGCCCCCGATGCGAGCGTCGCGGAGGTAGCGCCAGGCGAGCACCAAGAGCAAGACCAAGATCGAGTTCATCTGGCCGTGCCCGAGGTCGGAAACAAGCGGAGGCATGAACAGAGCGACGCCGCCCCCGAGAGCTCCCCACGCTGATGCATATCCCAGGCCGCGGGCGAGGATGACGCCGGCGAGGATGACCGCCGCGATCGAGAGCAGCGCCCACGCGGCGGCGGCGCCACGGTAGGGGAGATACGACAACGGCAGGAACAGCATGACGTAGAGCGGCGTGTGCCATTCGGGCTCATCGATCGTGCGCGGTGCGACGTACCGCGTGACGTTCGCGCTCGTCGAAGCGAACGGATCCCCGCCGTCACGCCACGCGCGCGCTGCCGCGTAATCGATCGAGAAGTCGCGGATGGCTCGGTCGGGACTGCGGATCGCGGGCAATGCGATCGTCGTGAAGGCGGCGGCGGCAAGAGCGAGGACGATCGCGCCGGCGACGAGTTCTTTCGTGGTCGATCGCATCCGGCATCAGGGTATGCCGTGACCATGGGTATCGCCCGGTACCAACCCATCGCGCGGGCCGTGGGCTACCATCGGCGGCGTGCGCGAACGCACCTCGGATGAAGTCGCCGTGCGCCGCCGTCCCGACCTCAGAGCCCTCCTGTCACCGGCGACGATCGCCGGTGTCGCGGTCCTAGGGTCCATCGCCGCCAAGTCTCTCGCCGAACGCATCGCGGAGCACGACCTCTGGTGGCACATGCGCGCCGGCGAGTTGATCGTTGCGACGCGGTCCATCCCGCACGCAGACGTCTTCTCGTACACGGCGGCCGGTTCCCCGTGGGTCGTGCAGTCGTGGCTCGCGGATGTGTTCCTGCACGGCATCGACGCTGCGTTCGGCCCCCGCGGCATCATCGTGTGGCGCGCGTTGATGCTCGTCGCGATCTACGGGCTCGCGGCCCGGATCATGGTGAAAGACGCGGGCCACAGCGTGCGGACGTGGGCTCTCATCGCCTTAGCGACGTACGCGGGAGTGCTCGGCTGGATCGAGCGGCCAAACCTGTTCAGCTATCTGCTCATCGTCGCGGTGGTGGCCCTCGCCCGTGATAGCGAACGGCGAGCGTGGTGGGCCGTTCCGCTGATCGCCTTGTGGGCGAACCTGCACGCGATGGTGGTGCTCGGCGTCGGCGTCCTGTTGCTCCTCGCCGGTGCGCGATGGCTGGCTGTGGTCACCCGTCTTGACGACGCGCGTGATTGCGCGCGCCGTGCGACGTTGGTGGCGGGCGCCGGTCTCCTCGCGTCGTTCATCAATCCGTCGGGACCGGCCATCTGGAGCTTCGCAGCACGGCTCACGCGCACCGCCAGCTTGGTGTCGACGGAGTGGGCCTCGCCCGACTTCCATCGCGCGGGCGTCCTGCCGTTCCTGGCGCTGATACTGGTAGCTGCCGTCGTGATGGCGTATGCGCGCGACCGGATCACTCCGACGGAGCTGATGCTTGCCGCCGCGTTCATCGGGCTGGGGTTGTTCTCCGAACGCAACCTGCCCGCGTCGGGCCTCGTCTTGGGACTGGTGCTCGCGCGACTGCTTCGGCCGGTGCCGGCCGGGGACGTTCGGGAGGCCGCGGAGCAGCGAACACCTCCCGAGACGCGGGGAAACAATCTGTCGGTGACGGGTCCGGCTCTCGTCGCGGTCCTGGCCGTGCTCGCGCTCATCGTCGTCCAGCGGTTCCCATCGTCGTCCGATCTCGTCGCTGTGGCGGATAGATCCTTGCCGGTCGCGGCCATCCGCGACCTTCCACGGGAGCCGATCAGGTTATTCATTGACGATCGCTGGGGCGGGCTCGCTATTTACATGCGCTGGCCGGGGGTGCACGTCGCGATCGACGGCCGCGCAGAGGTGTACGGCAAGGCCAGGATCGCGCGCTACGCCGTGACGCTCGCCGGCGATCACACCTGGTTGGATGAGACGTGCACGACGCACGCGATCGTCCCGGAGACGAGCGGCCTCGCGATGAGCTTGCGGTCGGATCCTGAGTGGATGCTTGCGGGCAGGTACCGCTTGGACTCCGAGGTCGCCGAGTCGTTCGCATTGCGCGATCCTGCGAGCCGCGCGCGATGCGCCGGCTCGTAGGCGTCAAGGATGCAGGACGAGGTTGATCGCGATCGACACCCAAAGCGCTCCGGACGCGACAGCGACGCGCTGTAACCCGATCCCGGTGCTGAGGATGACGAACGCGCCGAGAACGTACGTCTCGGTGAACGCCCGCAGGAATCCCCAGTGGTGGAGCCAGATCGCGTCGCTGTAGAGCGTGGCGAGAACCGCCCCGGCACCGAACGCGAGCATCGCGAACATCGGCACCGACGACCGGCGCATCGCCACCACGACGGTCGCGGCGAACGCGATCATCGCCACGACCAGGATGTAGTGGTACGTCGCCTGCGTCCCGTCCGTCCGCGGCCAGTCCCGCGCCGCCTGCACGAGGCCTGAAAACGGCGCCGCGACGTCGACGGAGCTACCCGTCGCGAGCGGCCATTCGCCCCACCACCATCGCAGGAAAACCTCCCATGCCACGTAGGCGGCGCCGGGCACCACGAAGACCCACGCCGGCGGCGCCTCCGCTCGCCGGATCCGCGCGATCAGCCACGCGACGGCGATGCCGATCGCGATCAGGAGGGTCGTCTCCCGCGTGAACATCGCGGCGACGAGCGCCAGCGTCGCCCACGCGTAACGTCGCCGGACGACCAGGAGGATGCCGAGCGAGCCGAAAAGCGCGGCCACGATCTCCGCCGTGTCGAGCCCGAGCGAGACGGCGAACCCCGGATAGAGAGGTAAGACCAAGCCCCACAACGCATGCCGACCAACGGCGCGCGCGAAGAGCCCTCCGACGAAGCCGATCCCCGCGAACCCCGCGAGGTTCACGCCGAGGAGCGCCCACCCCACTGCTCCGCTCTGTCCGCCGCCCGATCCGGCCCAGGCGATGACCGGGTAGAGGATCCGTTGGTGGCGGAAGGAGGGAAGGTCTAACTCGATGCCGTGCGTCGTGCGCTCCCGCGTGAACGGATCGAACGCGAAGCGATAGAAGCCTGTGCCGTCGAAGCCGACGTCGTTCCGCCGGATGATCAGATCCGATGGCGCCTCACGGGCGTCCACGAACCGGTCGCCGGCGTGGACGAAGCCCGTGGGGTTCCAGTCGTAGGACGCAAGACGCAGGATGACGAAGATCGAACCCACCATCAGGACTATGAGAAAAACGACGAAGGGCCTATCCGCTCCCCCCGCTGACCTCGTTACTCTCATGAGGGACCGTACTTAGCACGGCCGCGCGCCGGTTTCGGGGAGGTGCCGGGTGCGTCCGTTTCGGGGTTCCATTTCGGACAGATAGGACGCCACTACCATGCGAGTGCTCGACAGGATCTCCCCGATGAACGAGAGATCGGTTCTGACCCGCGCCCCTCGCGACCTCGAGGTCGAGGTCGCCGATCGGCCGACCCGCTCGCCCCGCACGACGATGCGACTGGGCGCCGGACTCGTCGTCCTCCTCGCTCTGGTGCTAACCGTCAGCGGCGTTCGGACGGGCCTCACCGTCATGGACGAGGACGAAGCCGTCTACGTGCACACCCTCCGCTCGATGCGGTCGGGTGAGGGCTATTACCCGGCGATCCGCGACGCGCTGGTCGAGAAGGAAGGCGTCCCGCCGTCCAACGTCCGCGCGATCCGCCCCCCGACGATGTTCCTCTTCGTGCGCTGGATCCCGGAGCATGGCTGGCGGTGGGCCGCCGGCGGCGTCTTCCTAGCGAGCTTGCTCCTCGTGTGGGAGCTCGCGCGGCGTGAAGGTCACTGGGCCGGGATCGTCGCCGCCGTCGTGGCGTTCCTGTGGCTTGCGCCGGCCTCTCCCTATCTGTTCCTGCACGCGGAGCTTTGGGGGCTGCCGTTCTTCCTGGCGGGTCTCCTTAACCTGCGGAGAGGACGCGACGGGTGGGCCGCGTTCTTCTTGACGATCGCCACGCTGACGCGCGAGTTGTTCGGTTTCTCGATCTTGCTCGCGTTGATCGTGCGGCGTCGCCGCGAATGGTGGTACGCGCTCGCCGCGTCCCTCGCAGGAGGATTCGTCCACGCGCTCCTCGCGGGCCAGATCCTGTCGCCGAGCGGCCGCGATGCGCAGCTGCACAACGTCGGGATCGACGCATCGCTGATCTTCAAGGTGCTCGGGCCTGGAACGACGGCGTTCAGTGTCGTCGTTGGCCTCGGCGTTCTCGCGCTCGCGTTGCCCGGCCTTCTGCGCCGCATGCGCGAGAGCGATCCGGCAGCGGCCGTTCTGTTGCCGTTCACGTTCGTCCTCGCCGCGGCTGGCATCGTCGCGACGCGTCTCTACTGGAGTCTCACCTGGGGCCCGGCGATCGCGGCCTTCGTGCCGGCGGGCGTCTCGGTGCTTCTCGCTCGCCCGCTGGCGAAGGCGCAGCGCTAGTCGGCGTCGCGCGCTTGCTTACGTAGCTCGCTGACCGCTCCGTAGACGTCCGCCGACCGCTCGAGCGTCTTGCGGGTTCGCTCGATGTCTTTCTTCGGACCCTTCAGCACACGCTTCACGACGGCCTCGAGCTCCGAGGGCAGGAACGGCTTCGCGATGTGGTCGGTGGCACCGATCTCCACCTCGCGCTGGACGCCCTCGGGGTCGTGCCTGGCGGTCACGACGATCACCGGCGTCTTCGCGCGCGACGGCATCGCGCGGATCTTCTCGAGGACCTCGTAGCCGCTCATGCGCGGCATCATGATGTCGAGCACGACCAGATCGAAGCGCGTGCGCTTCAGCTTCTTCAGCGCCGTTTCGCCGTCGGCGGCTTCCGTGACGGTATGCCCGGCACCGCGCAGCGTATGGAACAGAACGGTACGCGCGTCCGGCTCGTCGTCGACGATCAGCACCTTCGCCACAGGAACCCCTCCGTGAGGAACGACGGAGAGATTAGTCGCTGCGGGGAGGCGAGCTCACAAGTCCGAGGCGGAAGGCCTCCGCGACCGCTTGAGCGCCCGTGGCGACGCCGAGCTTCGAATAGATCGACGTCAGGTGGTTCTTGACGGTCTTGATCGACACGTAGAGCCGCTGGGCGACCTCCGCCGGACGGTTGCCTTCGGACAGTAGCCGCAGGATCTCGAGCTCGCGCTCGGTCAGCCGCGACCCGCCGCCGCCGCGCTTGCCGCCGGCCAGATCGATCACCCGGCGCGCGATCGCCGGCGAGAGGTACGAGCCGCCTTCGGCCACCGCGCGGATCGCCTGCAACAGCTCGTCGGTCGACGCCGTCTTCAACACGTAGCCGTCGGCGCCGATGCCGATCGCGCGCGAGATAGACGCGTCATCCTCGTGCATCGTGAGGAACAGGAAGCGCACGTCCGGCGCGGCCTGGCGCAGTTTCGAGGCCATCTCGAGCCCGTTGCCGCCGGGCATCGTGATGTCGAGCACGGCGAGATCGGGGTTCAGCCTCTTGATCAGCTCCAGGCCTTCGTCGCCGCGGCCGGCTTCGCCGACGATCTCGTATCCCGGCTCCGCCTCGAGCGTCTTCACGAGGCTCTGCCGCACCAGCGTATGGTCTTCGATGATCACCACGCGGGTCATGGTGTCTCCCCCCAGCGTGTTCATTACCCGGTCTCGTCCGGCTTGTAATCGAGCGCCACACGGGTACCGCCGCCGGGCCGGTCGCGCACCTCGAGGGTGCCGCCGATCGCCTCCGCGCGTTCGCGCATGGCGTCCAGCCCGACCCCGCCCCGGGCCGACGCAAGCCTACGACCTTTTATGCCGATCCCGTCATCTTCGACGACAAGCCGCAGGTAGGTGGCCCCGGCCTGGATGACGACCCGGACCTCTGTCGCCGACGCGTGCCGCAGCGCGTTGGAGACGGCCTCCTGGGCCACGCGGAAGATCTCCGCCTCGACCCCGGCCGCGAGGCGCACCTCGCCGCGGGCTTCGAACACGATCTCCGGCCCGCCGAGCGAGCGGAGGTCGGACAGGTACGCGCGCAGCGACCCCACCAAACCTTCCGCCGACACCGAGGACCGCAGACCGAAGATCATCGACCGCACGTCGCCGGCCGCGCGGTTCACGACCCGGGACAGGCGCTCGATCTCGCGCCGCACCGCGTCCGGCGTCTGGCCGCCGTGCCGCGCCATGAACTCGAGCTCGAAACGGAGGTGCGTCAGCGCCTGCGCGACGCCGTCGTGGAGCTCGCGCGCGAGGCGCTTGCGCTCTTCGTCGATCGAGATCTCGCGGACGCGCGAGAACAACCGCGCGTTCTCGACGGCCACCGCCGTCTCCTGCGCGATCTGCTGGAGGAGAAGTCTGTTCGCGGCATGCTGCTGGTGCTCGGGGCACGCGGCGAGCAGGAGGCCGAGCGGGACGCCGTTGCGCCTCATCGGCGCGACGACCCAGCACTCGAAGCCGCCGAGCGCATTCGCCGTCGTCTCGTCGAGATCCGTCTGGGTGACGATGCGCGCGGATCCGTGGACCATCTCGGCGAGGTTCGGTGCGCTCGTCGCGACGTTGTCGGGATTGCGGATCCCGTAGGAGCCGACCACGGCGAGGTTTCCGGCCTCCCACACCAGCATCGTCCCGGCGGTCGCCCGGACGGTGTCGCGGATCTCGAGCATCGCCGCGTCGGCCACGGTGCCCATCTCGAGGCCGCCGGGCAGCGTTCGTGCGATCCGGTAGAGCGAAGAAAGAACGCGGTTGGCCTCGGCCAGCAGGTCCGACGTCTTCTCGCCGGAGGCGGCCCGCCACACACGCGACGCGAAACCGCCGGCGACGCCGGCCAGTGGGGTCAGCGCGTACCAGGCGACGATGCCTTGCATCGTGATGGTCTTGTCGCCGAGATCGGCCGCGATCAGCGGCGTGGAGACGGCGGCGACGACGAGCCCGGCGAGACCTCCCCAGCGCTCGTTATGCGCGAGCCCGGTCGCCGCTGCGATCACGAGAGCGAACGGGATGTAGGGACTCGACGCTCCGTCCGTTGCCGCGACCAGGATCGCGGCCACGGCGACGTCGGCGCCGACCCAGACCACGGACGGGCGCCGTATGAGCCATCGCAGCGTGACGTACGCGAACGCCAGCGCGAGGATCGTTGCGCGCTTGGTGCTCACGGCCGTCCCGGCGACCTCGAGGATCGCAGCGATGATGATCGCGGCCATGCGCGCCGGCGCGATGAGCGACCGCGCTCGGATGAGCTTCGGGCCGGCGACGCCCGGAGTCTCCTCGAGGTCCTCCATCCCCAACGCGAGGCGCACCGTTCGGTGGAGATCGCTCGGGACGAACGGCCGCGTGAGGATGTTCTCGACCCCCGTGGTGATCGCGGTCCGCGCGGCGCGCGCGCCGTCGACGACCGCGAGGATGGTCGGGGCGGGATCCGCCGTCAGCAGGTCGGGGAGCGGGCCCGAACCGACACCCACGATGACGAGGTTCGGGTGCAGGGCGAGGACGGCGTCAGGATCGAGTCCCGGCTCCGCCTCGATCACGTCGGCTTGCGGGAAGTTCAAGCGAAGGAGGAAGGCGAGGTAGGGGTCGGGCTCGAGGACGACGATGCGAGGGCCGACGGCGCGCTGCGGCCGGCCCTCGCCCTCCTGGCGGCGCCGTTCCAGACGTGGCGATAGAACGCTCAGAGTTCCCCCAGCGTCATTACTAACGAGCCTCGGTGACTACCCGGATATCTCGGCATCCAGAGCTTCGAGCTATACGGAATCGGGGCTCATCCGCCCCGACCATACCGCTTCGGGCGCGCGTTTTCCCACTCTCGGTGGTTGGATCGGGCCACGCGGATGCCGCTTCGTCCCTTCCGTCTCCGGTCGCTGAGCATCTTAGTTCGCATGACCTATGGATTCCTCAGGATCTGGGCTGCATCATGGGCGGCGGCTCGGATCAACCACGGAGGGTGAGATGCGCTTGAGGACTCTGTTCGTCGTTGCTGCACTGTCCGCACTGATGGTGGCCGCCGTCCCGGCCTGGGCGAAGCCGACCGCGAAGCTGATCAAGGTCGATGTCTTCAAGCAGGGCGCGAAGCCGACCGCGCGAGCGAACTGCTCTAACGACGGGGCGACGAACGGCCTCTACAAGCTCACCGGATGGAAGGTAGTGGGCGACAAGACGGCCCATCTGAATACGTCGACGGTTCCGAGCGGCATCGCGAGCGGCGTCCAGGCTGCCCTGCAGGCGTCCTTCGACGCGTGGAACGCGAGCGGCGTACCGCACATCACCGTGGCGACGAACGGAACCGTGACCCGCTACACGGCCAACCACAGCTACGACCTCCTCTGGGGTCGCACGGGAGGGTCGTCGATCGCGGTGACGTACACGTGGCAGTGGTCTAACGGTGAGATGGAGAGCGACACGGTCTTCAACTCGGGCCTGTCGTGGGCGAACATCAATGCGACGGCCGACGGCTGCAACGAGGCGGTCGCCGCCTACGACGTGGCGAACATCGCCACGCACGAGTTCGGTCACACCTACGGCATCGACCACCCGGGTGACGATCGCTACGAGACGATGTACGCCTACGGCTACACGGGCGAGACCCTCAAGCGGTCCATCGGCTCGGGCGACCAGACCGCGATCACCACCCTCTACTGATCCTTCGAACGTGCTGGAGCGCCCGCCGCGAGGCGGGCGCTTCGCGTTTGCGCGGCCGTCGGGGGCTGCGCGTAGCATGCCGGCGTGCTCTTCTCCGCGAAGCTCGCGCCGACGTTCGAGTACGCCGTGCTGGAAGAGTTCTGGCATGCCGCCGACGAGCTCGGTTTCCACGCCGTCTGGAATTACGACCACTTCTACGGGCTGACCGATCCCGACGGCGCCACACTCGAAGGCTGGACGACGCTGGCCGCGATGGGCGTCCTCGTCCGTCGCGCGCGGGTAGGTTGCATGGTGACGGGCGTGACCTACCGGCATCCGGGTGTGCTCGCCAACATGGCGGTCGCCGTCGACCACATCTCGGGCGGGCGTCTGGAATTCGGGATCGGCGCCGCCTGGCACGAGGCGGAGCACAAAGGCCTCGGCATCCCGTTCCTGCGCGCGGGCGAGCGCGTCGCGATGCTCGACGAAGCCCTGACCGTGATCACAATGCTGTGGACGCAGGACTCGTCGACGTTCGAGGGCCGCTACTACAAGCTCGAGGACGCGCGCTGCGTGCCGAAGCCGGTCCAGAAGCCGCACCCGCCGATCGTCGTCGGCGGCGCGCAGCCGAAGATGCTGCGCGTGATCGCGCGGCACGCCGACGAATGGAACACGCCGGGCCTGGCGGGCGTCGAGGACTGGACGCGCGTCAACAAAGAGCTCGACGCGGCCTGCGCCGAGGTCGGTCGCGACCCGAGCGCGGTGCGCCGGTCGGTCCAGCTGTTCTTGCACCCCGGGCAGGAAGGTCAGGTCGACGCGCTCCTGGCCGACATCCCCGCGTTCGAGGCCGCCGGGTGCGAGCACGTCGTGTTGTCCTTCTATCAGCCGCCGTCCCGCGAGCTACTCGAGCGCTGCGCCGCGCTCGGATGAGGATCCGCTCCCGGCACGACGCGCTGCCGGCCGAACGAGCACGCGGGTTCCTGAAAGGATTGCCCGACGCGGACGGCTACGAGATCGTGATCCGTCCGCTCCGCTACCGAACCCGGCCTCACCTCGCCGCGTACACGGAGTTCGACGCCAAAACGATCACGATCCAGGTGCCCGAGCCGTTCCTGCCGTTCGGCGAGATCGTGCAGTACGGGGCCAAGC
>JBASRP010000063.1:0-4789 GCA_049273905.1 Actinomycetota bacterium | reverse complement strand
GTGGGAATGAGTTCGCGTTTGCCCCGAGACCGTCATGACGAGGCGAACGAGCAACTCTGCGTCGTTATCGTCGCCGTGTGCGGTCACGCAATGAGCTTGCGCGCGATGGCGAAGATATCGCCGCGTCGTATCTCGCCCGGCATGGGTGGGCGATCGTCGGTCGGAACGTGCGGTGCGGCCGCACGGGGGAGATCGACATCATTGCGGAGCGAAGTGGCGTTCTTGCCTTTGTCGAAGTGAAAACGCGATCGTCCGCTCGGTTCGGCACACCGGGCGAGGCGGTCACGTGGCGGAAGCAGGCACGCATCCGCGCGATGGCACGTCTATTCCTCATAGCGTCCCGTCCGCGTGCAGGCAGCGTGCGCTTCGACGTGATCGAGGTTCGCTGGCGCGGAGATGCCGCCGCCGTGACGCATCTCGAGGGCTGCTTCTGATGGCTTCGGTCGCCGTGGCGGAATCGGTCGCCGTCGTCGGCATGGACGGGTATCCCGTGGAAGTTGAGGTCGCGTTGGCGTCGGGGTTGCCTACGTTCACGTTGGTCGGTCTTCCTGATGCATCGATCCAGGAATCACGCGAACGCGTGCGAGCCGCCCTGCTGTCGAGCGAAGAGGAGTGGCCGCTGAAACGCATCACGGTCAACCTGTCGCCAGCCGATCTGCGCAAGGCGGGGCCCGGCTTCGACCTCGCTATCGCGCTCGGCGTGCTCGCGGCGTCAGGACGCGTCGGGCAGGAGCGGCTCCGCGAGCTGTGCCTCCTCGGCGAGTTGTCGCTGGATGGGTCGGTTCGACGCGTCCGTGGGGCGCTGGCGAGCGCGATGGCAGCATCGGCGGCAGGGAAACGCGCGATCCTGCTCCCAAAGGCAAACGCGGCCGAGGCCATGTTGGTCGGCGGTATCGAGGTTCTGCCGGTAGAACACCTCGCCCAGGCTGTGCGGTTCCTTCGCGGTGAGTGCCTGCTCGATACTCCGGCACCCGAGGTGGGGAGCAACCCCATCAAGCCTGAGGAGCTTGATCTTGCCGATGTCCGGGGTCAGGACAATGCGAAGCATGTTCTGGAGGTTGCTGCCGCGGGTGGTCACAACCTCCTCATGATCGGCCCGCCGGGGGGCGGGAAGACGATGCTCGCGCGGCGTCTCGCTTCAATCCTTCCTCCACTTACGCATCGGGAAGCCCTCGAAGTCACGCGCATCTATTCTGTGGCGGGCTTGCTTCCGGACGATGCTGGGCTCATCGTGGACCGACCCTTCCGCGCGCCGCATCAATCCGTCTCGCTTGCGGGGATGATCGGTGGAGGCAGTCTCGTCCCGCAGCCTGGCGAGATCAGCCTGGCGCACCGCGGTTTGTTGTTCATGGACGAGGCCGCCGAGTTTCGTCGCGACGCGATCGAGGCATTGCGTGGCCCGCTCGAAGAGGGAAGAGTCACGATCGTTCGAGGGAAGTGGACCGTGACGTTTCCCGCGCGGTTCCAGCTCATCGCGGCCACGAACCCGTGTCCGTGCGGGTATTCGGGCGACCAGATGCGATCGTGCAAGTGCCTGCCGGGACGCCTCGCAGCGTACGCGGAGCGACTCTCTGGGCCGGTGATCGACCGGATCGATCTCCAGGTCATCGTGGGCCGCGTCACCAAGGCAGAGCTCTGCCATGGCGATCCGGGAGAGCCCTCGGCGGTGATACGCGAGCGCGTTGTTCGTGCGCGGGACATCCAAGCCGAGAGGCTCGCTCCTCTGGGCCTCACGATGAACGCGGAGATTCCAGCGCCGGCACTGGAGGAGGCTTGCTCACTGTCCGTCGCAGCCAAGCGTGCCGTCGAAGGGATCGTGGAGCTCGACGGTGTCTCTGCTCGGGGTGTTCATCGCATGATGCGCGTCGCCCGCACGATCGCAGATCTCGAGGGGGCCGCGCGGGTGAGCGAGGACCACATCGAGTCCGTCCGCCACTTCCGCGTCCTCGATCGCATGCGATGAGGTTCGTCTCTCGCGGGGGCGGACTCTGCGCCGCCGACCTGCCGACGCGCGTCGTCGCGCGGGGGAGCACCGAATTTCCGCGACTCCTCGATCACCTGGCAGACCCGCCCGACCGACTATGGGTCGCCGGCCGCGATCTCGCCAGTCTGCCGCCCTGCGTCGCGATCGTCGGTTCGCGCACCCCGACCCGATACGGAGAAGACATCGCGCGCGGCCTCGCCGCCGACCTCGCACAGGCAGGACTCTGCATCGTCAGCGGGATGGCGCGCGGGATCGATTCGTGGGCTCATCGTGGGGCGCTCGAGGCCGGGACGACGGTGGCCGTCCTTCCCGGCGGAGTCGATCGGTGCTACCCCTCGAGCAATAAGGAGCTCTACGAGAGAATCGCCGACGAAGGGATACTCGTGGCGGAGGTTCCCCCAGGCACTCCAACGCACAAGCACCGCTTCACCCACCGGAACAGGATCATCGCCGCGCTATCTCTCGCGGTTGTCGTCGTACAGGCTGCCGAACACAGCGGCGCGCTCGCCACCGCCCGTCACGCGCTCGATATCGGGCGGGACGTCTTCGCGGTCCCCGGGGACGTGCGCGTGGATGTTTCGGTAGGTGTCCACGCGCTACTCGGTGAGGGAGCAGGCGTGTGCACAGGTGCGCGCGACGTCCTCGAGCGAATCGCTCCCGAACTGTCGCGCTCGGCGGCGTCGACAACTTTCGATCCCATCCCGGAGACGTTGCCGCAGGCTCAAGCCGACATCCTCTCGGCGCTCGCGGGGGAGGTCTTGAGCGTTGATTCGATTGCGCTGCGGGTCGGGCTGTCGAGAGCTCCACTGCTGGTTGCGATCACGAAGCTCGAGCTCGCGGGATGGATCGCGAGCGCGCCGGGCGGAGCTTTCCACCGCGTGCGATAACCGGCGTTCCTTGACCGGCCGGACGGCCGCGCCGATAGTGAGGCGTGAGCCGCGCCACAGCCACGAAAGAAAGCGACGTGCCCGACCTCGCGCGCCGGTTCCTCCGCCATCTCTCCTCCGAGCGCAACCTCTCGCCGAACACGGTCGACGCGTACCGCCGCGACCTCAATCAATACTTCGAGTTCTGCCGCCGCGAGCGTTCGGACCCGGACACGGCGACCTATCGCACCGTCCGCCGCTACCTCGCGTGGCTGACGACACGCGGGTTCGCACGCGCGAGCATCCACCGCAAGGCGGCGGCGCTCCGCGCCTACTACCGCTTCGCCGTGCGCCTCGGCGTACGTGGGGACAACCCGGCGACCATGGTGCAGACACCGAAGAAGGGGAGCCGTCTCCCGACCGTGCTCAAGCGCGCGCAGGTCGAGACGTTCCTCGGGCTGCCGCCGGAGGACGACACGATCGGTCTGCGCGACCACGCGATCCTCGAATTGCTATACGCGTGCGGCATCCGCGTCGGGGAACTCACGGGTCTCGATCTCGACGAGATCGACTTCGGACGGGCCCAGGTCCGGGTCATGGGAAAGGGCAGCCGGGAGCGGATCGTGCCGATGGGGGAGCCGGCCGCGGATGCGCTCCGGACCTACCTCGCGAAAGCCCGAAGTTGGTTCATCAAGGACGCTTCACCCCCGGCGGCGTTGTTCTACAACCGGCGTGGGAAGAGGTTGGGGCAGCGCGACGTTCGAGCCCTTGTGACCAGGTACGCGAAGGAGGCCGCACCCGGTGGGAAAGTGTCCCCGCATACGTTCCGGCACACGTTCGCGACCCATCTCCTGGAGGGCGGCGCCGACCTGCGCGCGGTCCAAGAGCTGCTCGGACACATTGATTTGAGGACGACCCAAACCTACACTCGTGTTTCGAGAGAACGCATCAGGCAGGTCTATGACATCTCGCACCCAAGGGCCTAGCAAAGCGCGCACCGCGCGAGCACCGGACGCCGCCAACGACGGCGCCTCGGAAGACGACGTCGTCGCCGTCGCGGCTCTCGAAGCGTCGAACATCGAGATCCTCTGGCGAGACTTCAAGGCGAGCAGCGACGAGAGCCTTCGCGAGCGCCTGATCCTCCACTACTCACCGCTGGTGAAGTACGTGGCCGGTCGTGTTTCGGTTGGTCTTCCGGCAACGATCGAGCAGGCCGACCTCGTGTCGTACGGGATCTTCGGACTCATCGACGCCATCGAGAAGTTCGACATCGAGCGCAACATCAAGTTCGAGACGTACGCGATCAACCGTATCCGCGGCGCGATCATCGACGAGCTTCGTGCGATCGATTGGATCCCGCGCTCCGTCCGTTTCAAGGCGCGCGAAGTGGAGCGAGCGCTCGGCGAGCTCGAGAGCCGCCTCCTGCGGCCGCCGTCCGACGCGGAACTGGCGGAGGAGCTCGGGGTGTCGCTCGACGACCTGCAGGAGACGCTGAATCAGATCAATCTCGTCTCGGTCGTTGCGCTCGACGAGCTGCTGTCGGTCAGTGGCGAGAAGGGCGAGGCGGTGTCCCTTGTCGACACGCTCGCCGACACCAGAGCCGCCGATCCCGAGCTGTCGTTCGAGTCCGAGGAGACGCGCCACCTCCTCGCGCAAGCGATCAATCATCTCCCGGAGCGCGAACGCCTCGTGATCACGCTCTACTACTACGAAGGCTTGACACTCGCACAGATCGGCCAGGTCCTCGGCGTGACCGAGTCGCGCGTCTGCCAGATGCACACGAAGGCCGTGCTGCAGCTGCGCAACAAGATGGCCGAAGCCACGCACGACTGACGCGTTCGTCGGTCTTCCCTCTCGCCACATCGCGGTTTAGCGTCGCGCGCGATGCGCGCACGATGGTTCCTCGTCGGGCTGACGTTGCTGGTGCACCCGTCGGGCG
>JBASRP010000004.1:0-6490 GCA_049273905.1 Actinomycetota bacterium | reverse complement strand
AGCCGATGCCGCACGCGTCGCGCTCGACCCGCGGATCCCAAGGGACGTTCGGATGCCAGCCTGTTCCGTTGCGAGCCATCGACCTGGTCCCCAGACGTGTTCCGGACAAAAGAAAAGAGCGCTCGCGCGGAGCGCCCTTGCTCACCGGAAGCGATGTTACACGACCGTAACGTGCCGCGCCACGCCAAAAATAGGCCAGGGACCTGCGGGAACTGCCCTTTCGGGCGGAACGGCAGAGGCCTCCCGTCCGTCAAGCTAAGCGAAGGCGTGACCAGGAGGAGACATGAAGGCTTCACGGAGCATCGCCATCGCCGCTCTCGCTTTCCTCGCGGCGTGCACGAGCACTCCCGCCCCGTTCCCGTCGCCGACGCCCAGCCAATCGCCGACCAGACCCAGCCCGACCGCAACCCCCACAACGCCGGCCGCAATCGGTGCGAACCAGATCGTCTACACGATCAGCGACCGTGAGACCCCGGACCGCTCGCGCTGGGGCGACATCTACCTGTACGAGGTGGCGACTGATCGGGTCACCAGACTGACCTTCGACGGCGAGCGCGTGAGCGAGACCGTGCCGCGATTCCGCGGAGAACTGATCACATTCATCGCGGACCGCCGTGATTTGGTCCAGCTCGACCCCGAGACCCACGCGCGGCGCCGGCTTCTGCAGGCCGCCGCACACCTCGTCACCTACGCGTGGAGCCCGGACCGGAACGAGGTCGTCTACCTCGAGACTCTCAGCAGCGGCGCGCACCGGCTCCGCGTCTTCAATGCCAAGACGCGCGCGACGGCGACGCTCAAGAACCTCGGGACCCCCGATGGGCGAGGCACGACCGACTTCGACGCGGTGACCATCGACTGGAACAGAGCCGGGGACCGCATCCTCCTGAGCGATTCCTACCTGGATGGCGGCCGCACGATCCGGTTGATACGCCGGCCGGATGGCGCGGACATCATCACGCCGATAAGGCAGGCGACCAACGCGATCTGGTCGGCCGACGAGACCTCGATCTTCCTGTTGGACCTCGCCCCGGCCGTCAACGACGGAGACCCCGTCTGGCGCCGGCTCGACGTCGCCACCCAGACGATGCGTCGTCTCGGGCTTCGGGCGGGCTCGTTCCACGCGCTCCTCTCACCTGATGGGACGCGCCTCGCCGCAACAACCTATGACCGCGATACCCAGGCGCAGGCAGTCTGGGTGCTGGATCTCCGAACCGGGAAGCAGACCCGCGTTGTCCGTGGATACCGAGACGCGTTATGGCTCGACAACGATAGGCTGGCACTGACGCGCGTGATCCCGTGCACGGCAGGAACAACGTGCGAGTACTACGGCTACCGCGCAACTGGAACGCGCCGCGTTGCCCTAGACGGGTCGGTCTCCAGGCTGCGGCTGGGATCGACGATGTGGGATGGACTAGGGAAACCGGGAGACGTTTCGTACGTGACCGCGGCGTGATCGCCGACCGAGCAAAAGACGAGGCCCCGTCTCTCGACGGGGCCTCGTACGTTACGCGTTCCTTACAGGCTGAGGTTGTTCAGCAAGCAGCCAACCTCGGCCGCGATCGGCGATTCGAAACCGTTCAGCGGAAGCTGAAGCAGTCCGTCGTAGAGCGGAGCGGAAAGTGGGCCGCCCGGCGGGATCGCGGGATCCTGCACGACGATGCCGATCTCGTCCCAGACGATCTGACCGATCGTGCGGTCGTCCGGCGACAGGAGCCCGAGCCCCTTGGTACCGAGGACGCCATCGGTCTCGCAGACATCGCCGGTCGTGCTGCTCGAACTGGCGGTGCTCGTCGAGCTGCTGCTCGAACTGGCGGTGCTCGTCGAGCTGCTGCTCGAGCTGCCTGTGGTCGACGGGCACTTGTCCTGCAGACCCTTCGGCAGGCGGTTCGCGTGGTCGTCCGCGTCACACGGCGGGTTCGTAGGTCCACCAGTGTTGCCGGTCGACCCGCCGTTGTCGCACGAGCCGCTGTTCTTGTTGGGACCGCCGTACGGAGGCGGCGATCCGCCGTGCCCGTCCGCGTCGCAGGGCGGGTTGGACGGCGGCGGGCTGGGGGTACCGTTGTTCCCGCCTCCACCTCCCCCGAACGCCAGACCCGGCAGGACGAACAGGGCCGTGGCGACCACAGCGACGAGGATGGGGAACCACTTGGCCTTCTTGTTCATGTTCCCTCCCTCCTCGACATTCCGACACTTCGCGGGAGTGCTCCCCACTTACAGAGGGCATTTCTTTAGAGTGGCGTCAGGCTCCTCCCTCCAAGCCACCAAATTTGGGTAAAAACGGACATCCTCCAAGGGAACGGTTGAGCGATTTCGGTAACTCCCGTGCCTCGGGCGGATCGCTCGGGTCGAAAGGGTCACCGAGCCGGACGCCGAACTTCCGAGCGACACCGACCGGGTGGTCTGGGGATGGCTCGTCGCCGCAACGCAGCTCGCCTGCTCGTCGCCGCCGCGATCGCTTCTGTGGCCTTCGCGATCGCTCCGGCTCCGGCCGCTCCCGAGATGTATTGCCCGCCCGATAACCCGGCGTGCATCCCCATCATCGTCGCCTGCCGCGCGATGCAGAGCGCGCACGGCAAGGTTACGAAGCTGCCCGAGTGCAACCTGATGCTCACGGGCTGATCGATCCGCTCGCGCCGCCCTAGCAAGCCAACCTAAAGACGGCCCCTGGATTTCCCGACGCCTCCTGGTAGGGTCCGCGCCCCAAAAAACGGGAGCGGCCCACCAAACAAATGGTTGACGCTTCCGGGAACTGGGGGACCTCATGAGTGCGACGCGTCGTTGCTTGTTCGGGATCATCCTTTGCTCGCTGCTCACAGCGGGACTCGGCTTCGTTCCGGGCGCCGCCGTCGCGGGGGCTGGGCGCGACGGAATCTCGAGGCTGCAGGCCGACGGCCGCGGGATCGTGATGTACACGGGCGCGAGCGGCCGCGTCTCGTTCGTGACCGGAAGCGTCCCTATCGCACGGTTCTCGGACAAGAAGAAGGCCGCAGACGTCGCGCGCGACTTCTTCCGCGCGTACGGCAGTGTCTTCGGTGTCACCGACGCGTCCAATCAGCTCACGTACCGCGGCACGCGTTCCGACCGGCAGGGCTGGTCGCACGTGTCGTTCGATCAGAACTACGAGGACCTCGGCGTCTTCGGGCGCCGTTTGAGCGTGCACATCCACGACGAAGCGGTCACGGCGGTCAACGGGGACTTCGTACCCGGCATCAACGTCCCGACGACCCCCACGATCTCGTCGTCGAAGGCGAACGCGAACGCGCGCTCGCACCTCGCGTCACGCGGCCCGAAGAAGTCGAAGAAGGCCCCCGATCTCCTGGTCTATGTGACCGCCGGCGGAGCGCCCCATCTCGCCTGGCACGTCACAACGCCGACGGCCCGGCCCTTCGGTTTCTGGAAGACCTTCGTCGACGCGCGCACGGGGGCCGTCCTCGCCTCATACGACGATCTCCACGCGGCCAAGACCCTCAACGTCTTCGACGGCGGCAGCAATGGGGTCTGCGACACGGGCGCCATCGCTCCGGACTGCACGCTGCCCGATCCCTCATCCGATACCCCCGCACGGGCCGACGGCGCTGGACCCGTCGCCGACGCTGAGGTTAACGCCGCCTACGACAACACGAGTTCCGCCTATGACTACTTCTCGGCGACATTCGGACGCGACTCGTACGACGACGCGGATCACCCGATCGTCTCGACCGTCCACTTCGGAAGCAACGACTTCAACAACGCCTTCTGGTGCCCGGAGGAATGCGCTCAGGACTACGGCATCGCCGCCGGGGGCGAGCAACTCGTGTTCGGCAACTTCGACGGCGTCAGCGTGAACTCGCTCGCCGCCGATCAGGACATCGTTACCCACGAGCTAACCCACGCGCTGACGAGCTCGACCGCAGACCTTTTCCCCTTGGGACAGTCGGGTGCGCTCGGTGAGTCGTATTCGGATGTGTTCGCCGCTCTCCGCGCCGACGACTGGATCGTGGGCGAGGATGCGTTTGGGGCACAGGCCCGCGATCTCACCCAAGCTGCCTCGATGAGCAACTTCGTTCAGACCGCCTACGACGGCGGGGGCGTGCACGCAAACAGCCTGATCCCGAGCCACGCGGCGTACCTGCTCCGGAGCAACATCCTCGTCGGCAAAGCGAAAACCGAACAGATCATGTACCGAGCACTGACGCAATACCTCTATCCCTTCGCCGACTTCGAGTACAACATGCTCTCTGTGTACGTAGCAGCGCTGGATCTGTACGGTGTGGACTTCCCCGCGATTCCTGAAGCCGTCGTGACGACCTTCGACGAGGTCGGGATCGTCGCGCGGGCGGGTGTTATCGCGCCGGGCGCCGCCGATCTGATCCAGGGTGGTAGCCCAACGACCGTCTCCTGGACGACACCCGGAACCGAAGGCCACACATTCGCGGTCGAGTACGGGGTCCCGTCCGGCTCGCCGACGTCCAATCAGGGGTTCGAATCGACCTCACTGCCCGCGGGATTCGTGGGGGGAGGCAGCGCGGGTTGGCTGACCACCACGGAGCTTGCCTCGAGCGGATCGCGGTCGGTTCGATCTGGGGTGATCGGCGCCGATCAAAACTCGACGCTTTCAGTCACGCGCACTTTCGCGGGAGCGGGATCGGTCGAGTTCCAAGTCGCATGGTCCACCGATCCCATCGGCGATCCCTGGTCCTTCTACGTGGACGACCAACTCTATGACGCTCAGGCCGGCATCTCCGACTGGGATCACTTCTACTACGCGATCCCGCCCGGAACGCACACGTTCACCTGGGTCTACGAACGCGACGATTCAGCACCAGACGACGAGACGGATAACACCGTCGCCATCGACGATCTCTCGTTCACGAACTCGCCGACGTACACGTGGACGACGATCAACGGCGCGACGTCCCCGAACGCGAGGGAGCAGGCGTGGACCACCCCGCTCGTCTCGAACGGCGCGTATCGCGCTCGCGTGCTGACGTCCGGGCACGGGAACGGGTTGGGCGAGGCGTTGTCCGCGCCGTTCACGGTGGACGCGACGCCGCCGGCGGCGAGCGTCACGTCGGGCCTCGCGCTCTGGCAGCTCGTCGCCAGCCGCTCGAGCGGTGGGACGACGACGTTCACGGTCCCCTGGTCTGGTTCGGACCCGCTGTCAGGGATCGCGAACTACGACTTGCGCTGGCGCTACGGCTCGCTGGCCGGCACGTACACGCCGTACTCCGACATCTACTTCTACACGACGCAGACCTCGTTCCGAACGACGTACACCGGCACGGAAGGGAAGACGCTGTGCTTCGGCGTCCGTGCCCAGGACGGGGTGGGCAACCTCTCCAATTACAGCGGTGACCGGTGCACGGCGGTGCCGATCGACGACAGAGAGCTCAGCAGGACGTCCGGGTGGAGTCTGCGAACCGGGTCGGCGTACTACATGGGAACGTACGCCCAGACGACGACGCAGGGCGCCTACCTGATCTCCGGCTCGTACCGCGCGAAGCGCATCTCCCTCATCGCCACGAAGTGCTCGACGTGCGGAACGATCGAGGTCTATCGCGGCTCGACGCGGCTCGCGAGGATCTCGCTGCGTTCGTCCACGACGCGATACCGGCAACTGATCAACATCAAGACGTACTCGTCGGTGACATCGGCCGCGCGGTACAAGATCCGCGTGTACACGGCGGGCAAGCTCGTCCGGATCGAGGGACTCGGGTTGAGCCTGTACTGACGGCCGGCGTCAGGCGCTCTTGACGATCTGCAGCACGTCTTCTGCGTAGCGGTCCAGCTTCGCGGGGCCGACGCCGGGGATCGCGAGCAGCGCGGCACGCGAGATCGGCTTCGAGGCGGCGATCATCGCGAGCGTCTTGTTGTCGAACACGACGTACGCGGGGACGCCGTTCTCCTGACTCACGCGCAGCCGCCACGCGCGCAGGACGACGAAAAGCGGATCGTCCGCCGCCTGCTCGATCGCCGCCGGAGGAGCAACGTGGAGGACCGCCGTGGAGCGGGTTTCGGCCGGCATGATCTCCCGCACGAACGGCGACGGCCGTGGCCGGCTGCGCCGCTCCCCTTCACGGGATGTCGCCCACGACACGTAGAGCCGGCGCCGCGCGCGCGTGAGCCCCACGTACAGGAGCCGGCGCTCCTCTGCGATGTCGTCGTCGCCTTTGGCGAGCGCGAACGGGAGCTCCTTGTCCTCGAGGCGCGGAAGGAAAACGGCGTCGAACTCGAGCCCTTTCGCACGGTGATAGGTAAGCAAGACGACGCCCCGGCCGGCTTCTTCCTCCGCGAACCGCGCGCGGAGGTCCTTCTCGAACGCGGCCGGCGTCGTGCCGCCGAACTCTTGCGCGAGCCGGAGTAGCCGGCCGAGATCGGCCTGGCGCGTCGCTTCGTCGCCGGTGTGCTCGTCGAGCGCGTCCGGGACGTAGCCGGCGGCCGCGACCGCGCGTTCGACGATGGCGGCGACGGACCCGTCGGCGTCGTGGCGCAAGCGCGCGAGGACCGTCCG
>JBASRP010000521.1:0-4458 GCA_049273905.1 Actinomycetota bacterium | reverse complement strand
CTGCTGGACGGGGCGGGAGATGCGCCGCGCGACCACCGCCGCCGCGCAGGCCGCGACCAGCGACGTCACGAGCGTCAGGAGACCGAGCTCCCAGCGCGTGCGGCTGATCTGCGCCTGCATCCGGCGTTTGGAGAGGACCACGCGGACCGTCCCCCACTTCTGGCCGCTCACGAACACGGGCACCGCGAAGTCGTAGGCAGCTCCGTCCCGCCGGTCCCAGGTATCCTGGCGAAGCGCCTCGAGCGCCGCCGCCGCGGCGCTGTCGACGTCGCCGGGCAGGATCTCTCCCACGCGCGCCGCATTACGGCTGTGCGCGGCGACCTTGGCGTCGGCATCGAGCACCACCGCGTAGACGACGTCGGCCTCGGCCGCCACCCGCGCCACGCTCTGCTCGAGAGCCGTGTAGTTGTAGAGGAGCAGCGGTCCGTACGACATGGCGGCCAGGTTGCGGGCCAGCACCTCGCCCCGTCGCTCCGTCTCCTCGATGATCGCGCCGCGCTGATGACGCTCGACCATGAAGATCAGGCCGGCCATGACGGTGGAGACGACGAGCACGGTCGCCCACGCCAGCCGCGCGCTGAGGGAACGGAAGCGCAAGAGCCTCATCGCGCGAGCCACACCTTGCGGAACGGGATGTAGGAGTCGCCGAGCCCGCTCACCTCGACGTTGCGCACGTACGGCTGGAAGATGCGCTCGTAGGAGTAGTGCCAGATCGGAAGGATCGGCGCATCCTCCAGCACCGCCTGCTCGGCGCGCCGGTAGAGCTCCACGCGACGCGGGACGTCAGGCTCGTTCCGCGCCCGCACGAGGAGCGCGTCGACGCGCGGGCTGGCGTAGCCGGTGAAGTTCCGCGAGCTCTGCGAGTGGAAGAGCTTGAAGAGGAAGTTGTCGGGGTCCGGCACGTCGGCGTACCACGCGTAGAGGAACACGGGCATCCGGTGCTCGGCAAGCAGGCGCGAAAACGACGGCCAGTCGGTCTGGTAGTGGAACTCCGCCTGCACGCCGACGGCCTTGAGATTCTCCCGCATCAGCTCGTGCTCGCGCAGGATGCCTTCGTGCCGCGCGGCGGCCCAGATCGCGATCGGGGGCAGGCCGCGGCCGCCGGGATGTCCCGCCTGCGCCAGCAGCTCTCGCGCCTTCCGCGCGTCGTACGTGTAGCCGCCCACCTTGGGGTTGTAACCCTGCGTGCCCGGCGGCAGGATGCCGCGCGCCACCACATGACGGCCGAGGAACGGCTCCTCGACGATCGCCTCGCGGTCGACGGCGTGGCTCAGCGCCTGCCGGACCAGACGATCCCCCAGCGGCCTGATCCGCGTGTTGAAGCCGTAGAATCGCACGGACAGGAGTGGCCGCTTGACGTAGCCCTCCCCGGCCGCGGCCACCGCGCGCCGGTAGTCGCGAATGGGCGGCGGCGCGTCCTCGAGGTTGCCGCGCTGGAACTCCTCGTACACCGCGTCCCAGGGCTCGCCGGGGAACACGCGATACACGAGCCGCGCGAGACGGGGTTTGCCGTCGAAGTACTCCGCGTTGCCGGCCAGCGCGATCTCACGGCCGCGATCCCAGCGCACGAAGCGAAACGGCCCCGTCCCTACCGGCGCGATGCCGAAGGCGTCGTCGCCGTTCTGCTCGACGACCTCGCGCGGGACGATCTTTGCGTGACCGACTGCGAGCACGGAGACGAAGGGCACGAGCGCTTCCGTCAACGTGACATGGACGGTGTAGCGGTCGACGGCGCTCAGCCCCGCGATCGATCGCGCCCGGCCCTCCCGGAACTCGGGGGCGCCCTTCACGTTGAGGAACAGATCGGCGGCCGCCGAGCGAGTCTTGGGGTCGACGAGTCGCGTGAGCGAGTACACGACGTCGTCCGCCGTCAGCTCGCGGCCGTGATGGAACTTGACGCCGCGGCGCAGCGTGAACGTCCACACGAGGCCGTCACGGGACGCCTTCCAGTGCTGCGCGAGCGCCGGCGTCACCGTCAGCGTCTGATCGAACTGCACGAGGCCGTCGAAGATCTGCTGTGACACCGAGCGACTGTAGATGTCGCCGACGCGCGCGGGATCAAGCGTAGCGGGGTCGTTGCCGAGCGGACGCCGATAGACGTTCTCGGCGCCCCAGGCAGGCGCCATCGCGCTCGCCCACAAGAGGAGCAGGAGCGCGAGCAAAGGGGGGCGGCTCGCGCCCCCCTTTCCCCGGATCATGAAGGAGACGACTCCTAGCCGCCGGCGCCGCCGTCCGCCGTGCCGATCGCCTGGAAGATCTGCGTCGAGCCGGAGGTGCCGGACTCGATCACGGGAGCCACGAACAGGAACGACGCGAGCGCGACCACGAGTGCGAGGACCTTGATCATCGGACTTTCCCCTTTCGGGCCGTTGGGACTCCCCACCATGAGGAGTCCGCTGGTCCGTCGGGGCGTGCAGAAGAGCAATTCGGCCGCCAGAGGTCGAGCATCGTCGCGCACCCCAGAAGTATGCGGATTCGCATCGGTCGATCCCGAAGCGTCCGGAGCGCGCTAACCAGCTACTGTGCATCGACGCCCAGCCTGCTGGCCCGTTACTGGGCGCCAGGGTCCTCACGATCGGCGGCGGAGATCTTCCACCGAGAGAGCTTGACCTTGAGCGAGTTGCGATGGAGGCCCAGCACGCGGGCCGCCTCGCTGACATTCCCGCGCGCCTCCTCGAGCACGCGCTGCACGATCAGACGCTCGAAGCGGTCGCTCGCTTCGTTGAGATCCACGCGGCGCTTGTCGGGCCCGGGCGCGGCGCCCGGCCGCGTCGGCGAGATGGTGAGATCCAGCGGCAGGTCGGCGGCGCTGATGAGCGGGCCGTCGACGAGGACCACCGTGCGCTCGACGATGTTCTGCAGCTCGCGCACGTTGCCGGGCCACGAGTAGGCGCCGAGCGCCGCCAGCGCGTCGGGCGTCAGCGCCTCGATGTGCTTGTTGCACTCGTGGTTGTAGCGACGGATGAAGTGATCGACGAGCAGCGGCAGATCCTCGATACGATCGCGGAGCGGCGGCACCGTGATCGGGACCACGTTCAGGCGATAGAACAGGTCCTCCCGGAAGGCGCCGGTCGCCACCGCGCGCTTGAGGTCGAGATTCGTGGCGGCGATAATGCGCACGTCGATCTTGATCGAATGCGTGCCGCCCACACGCTCGATCTCGCGCTCCTGCAGCACCCGCAGCAGCTTGGCCTGGACCTCCGGCCGCAGGAGTCCGATCTCGTCGAGGAACAACGTGCCGCCCTGCGCCAGCTCGAAGCGGCCGAGCTTGCGCTGGTGGGCGCCGGTGAACGCCCCCTTCTCGTGGCCGAAGAGCTCCGACTCCACGAGCGACTCCGGGATGGCGGCCGGGTTGACCGGCACGAACGGCTTGTCCCGCCGTGGTCCGCGATGATGGACGGCGCGCGCGATCAGCTCCTTGCCGGTACCGCTCTCGCCGGTGATGAGGACGGTGGTCGTGGTGCGCGCGACCTGCGAGATGAGCCGCGAGAGCTTCTGCATCTCGGGATGCTCGCCCACGATGTCCTCGCGGTCGTGCTGCCGGGCCAGCTCGCCGCGGAGGAACGTCACCTCCCGCTCCAGCGAGCGCTTCTGGAGGGCGCGACGCACGAGGGAGAGCAGTTCGTCCTCGTCGAACGGCTTGGTGACGTAGTCGAACGCGCCCAGCTTCATCGCCGCCACCGCCGTGCGCACCGTCTTCACGGCCGTGACCAGGATGACCTCCACGCCCTCGTCGATGGCCTTGATGCGCTCGAGGACCTCGATCCCGTCCATCTCCGGCAGCCGGATGTCGAGGAGCACGAGGTCGACCTGGGAGGCGCGGACCGCGTCGAGAGCGCGGGCGCCGTCGGCGACGTCGATGACGTCGTACGCGTCCTCGAGCACGAGGCGGAACGATTCGCGGACGTTCGGCTCGTCGTCCACCACGAGAATGACCGGCCGCAGTGTCGCGTCCCGTGTCATGAGGCGAGTCACTTTACCACGTCTCGCTGTATCACTTTCACGCCGTTGACGGCACCGGCCACGTCTCCCGAGAATGCCGCATGCTCGCGCGTGTGCTCTCCGCGGCGCTGGTTGGGATCGAGGCGGCGCTCGTGCGCGTCGAAGTCGACGTCGCGAGCGGGCTGCCGGCGTTCACGACAGTGGGGTTGCCGGATTCCGCGGTGCGGGAAAGCCGCGAGCGCGTTCGCACCGCGATCCGCAACGCGGGGTACGCATTCCCGTCCGATCGCATCACGGTCAATCTCGCTCCCGCCGATCTTCGGAAGGAAGGGGCGTCGTTCGATCTTCCCATCGCGCTCGGAATCCTGACCGCCACCGGCTGCGTTCGACGCGAACGCTCCGGCGCGTTCGCGGTGGTGGGCGAGCTCGCGCTCGACGGCCAGATCCAGCCCGTCCGCGGCGCCCTCGCGGTCGGTCTCACGTGCCGCCGCAAAGGCGTGGGGACGCTCCTGGTGC
>JBASRP010000515.1:0-1545 GCA_049273905.1 Actinomycetota bacterium | reverse complement strand
CTGCAGGAAGCCTTTGCCCCCGCCGCGCCGGCTGAGGATCAAGTGCTTTTCCAGGTTCCCGTGACCAAACGCTGGCTGCGTCGTTTCGTCCTCGCCCAACTGTTGATCTGCCACAGTTCTTACCGTGGCGTTACGGAACTGCTCCGC
This sequence comes from Actinomycetota bacterium, assembly GCA_049273905.1. Classification (GTDB taxonomy): domain Bacteria; phylum Actinomycetota; class AC-67; order AC-67; family AC-67; genus JBASRP01. The sequence goes on along the minus strand of JBASRP010000515.1, from coordinate 1,398 downwards.
GATGTCTTCAACTACTCTCTCTCCGTGGAACGCGTCCATGCCATCGCCCACGACGCTATGGACCGAGTGCGGACCCTCCCTACTACCCGCCTGGATGCGGTGCGTATCGGTGCCCACGACGAAATCTTCCAGAGTCGGCAGCCGGTTGTCGTCGGTGTCGATGTCGCTTCTACCTACTGTTATTTGTTGAGCCTCGAAGAACAGCGCGATGGCGTCACCTGGGGGGTGCGCCTGCTGGAACTACAGGAACGCGGTTTCGCTCCCGAGGCCATTGTCGGCGACGGGGGCAGTGGTTTACGGGCGGGACAAGACTTGGCCATGCCCAACACGCCCTATCGCGGGGATATTTTTCACGCCTTGCAAGAAACCGAAGCCCTGGTCACCTACCTGGAAAACCGAGCCTATGACGCCATGGCCACGCGCAGCAAGCTCGAACATAAGCAAGTCCGCAGCGAACGCCACCGCGGACGCCGCAGTGCTACCATGGGCCAGAAACTCCGGCACGCCCGGCCTGCGGAAAGTCAAGCGGTTACTTTGGCGATGGACGTCGCCATGCTGTTGCAGTGGTTACGGCAGGACATCTTGGCGTTGGCTGGCCCCAGCTATGCCGACCGCTGTCTCTTGTACGATTTCGTGGTTAGCGAACTTCGGACTCGTCAGCCACTCTGCCCGCACCGCATTGGCCCGGTAGTCACCTACTTGGTCAACCACCGCGACGCCTTGTTGGCCTTTGCCAAGCAACTGGATGCCCAGCTGAGCAACTTGGCCAGCGAGTTTCAACTGCCGATGGCCGTGGTCCGTGCCGTGTTCGCGGTGCATACTTTGGAGGAGAACGATGCACGGCGCTGGCCGCGCGAGGCAGCCCTGCGTGCGCAACTGCGCGGTCGCTTTTACGACTTGAGTCAAGCCGTGCTCCACCTCGCCCGCAGCACGGTACGAGCAAGTTCGGTCGTGGAGAACCTCAACAGCCGCTTGCGCAACTACTTCTTCTTGCGGCGTCACTTGGGGGCAGATTATCTGCAGTTGCTCCAGTTCTTCCTGAACCACCGGCGCTTTCTCCGCAGTGAGCATCCCGAACGGGTCGATAAAAGCCCAGCGGAACTCCTGACCGGCCAATCCCATCCGCATTGGCTGGATATGTTGGGCTTCACCGCGCCGACTGGAAACTGACCCTGCCAATCCACGGATGAAAGCACAGCGGCCAAACTCGCGACGTCAGCGAGGATGCTGACAGTCCGTAGTGTTACCCGAAAAAGTGCCTTTTCAAACCAGGCTGCCCCGTGGATTCGCAACCAGATGGAACGTCAAAATCTGCCGCTGGATGCGATCGGCCTGGACTTCTATCACTTGGCGGAAAACGTGCACAAGGCGCGACGCTTGGTCTATGGTGCAGAAGAC
>JBASRP010000505.1:0-3707 GCA_049273905.1 Actinomycetota bacterium | reverse complement strand
GCCTCATGGTCGCCCTCCATTCGCCCCATCACACGAGGCAGGGACGTGGTGACCGGGAACGCTCGCGGACGAGCTCCTGCCCGTCCCCCTGACCTCAACGATTCGGCCGGGCGCCCCGGTACTCCTGCGAAAAGGAGCCGGTATTCTACGAGTCGGGCCCCATACCGCGCATCCGGGGACAAACAGGGGCAATGACCATCCGAAAAGCGTTCGTCATCGCCGCGCTCGCGGTCCTGATCGCCGCGTTCACCGCTTTCGTTTGGCCCGGTTGGTTCGGTGGGACCGACTTCCCCAAAGGATCCCTCGTCTTCCAGGGCCAAGCGCCGCCGGGGTATCGACTCTTCACGATGCGAACCGATGGGGGCGGAACGCGCGAGATCCCCGTAGCCCGCGAGGGGAAGCTCGGCTTCCCCCGTTACTCGCCGGACGGACGCCTCATCGCGTTCATCGGTGACGCGGACGGCGTCGAGGATCTGTTCGTTGCCGACGCCGGCGGCGCAAACCCACGCGCGCTGGCGCCAACGCCGGGGGTGCGCGAGGGTGCGCCGGCGTGGTCACCCGACGGCAGCACGATCGTGTTCTCGTCGATGCGCGACGGTGATTGGGAGATCTACACGGTCGGCGCCGACGGATCGGGCCTTCGACGCCTCACGACCGATGCCGCGAGCGATCTCGGACCGGTCTTCTCACCCGACGGACGCGCGATCGCTTTCTCATCCGACCGCGGCGGTTCGGAGGAATCGCACGTGTATCTCATGGCTCCAGACGGAAGCGGGGTGCGCCGCGTCACGTCGGGGGAGGACGAAAGCGCACCGGACTTCTCGCCGGACGGAGGCCGTCTCGCGTACGTCGGGTTCACGCGCGACGGCAACGCCGACATCTGGGTCGCGAAAGCCGATGGCTCGGACGCACGCCGCATCACGTCCGACGACCGGTTCGAGTACGGGCCCCGGTGGTCACCCGATGGGAAGTGGATCGCGTTCGAGCGCTACCTCGGGGAGCAGCCGGACATCTTCGTGATGCGCCCCGACGGCTCGGGGATCACGCAGCTGACCCGCTCACGCGGGTACGCCGGCGCGCCCGCATGGCGTCCCGTCCGCTCCCGCTGACGGCCCGGGATCGTTGAAGGAGGGCGGCGGAGGGCTCTCCCTTCCGGCGTAGAATCTCCCTTCTCAAGGGGATGACACCCGAATGACCACCTCACGGTCTTCGTTCCGGAAGGTCCGTTTTCTCGCATCCGCGACGAGCCTCATGCTCGCGCTCTGCTCATGCGCCCTCTTCCAGCCCGAGCGGGTCGCGGTGCGCACGACCAGCCTCCAGACACTGCCGCCGACGCCGATCGGCTCGATCGCCGCCACCCCGGGCGCGCAACCGACGGGGCCCACGACGGTGTTCCAGCCCGGCTCCGCGAAGCCGCTGAACCCCGGCAAACCCAACTACGCGAGCGACGAGGGTGTCACCGCGGACGTGATCCGGATCGGCACTATCCAGCCGATGGACGGCCCCGCGGCGCAGCTCGGCCGTCCGCTGTATCGCGCCACGCAGGCGTACGTGAACGACCTCAACGCGCGTGGCGGGATCAACGGACGACGCGTCGAGCTCTATCTCCAGACCGCGTGCATCAACTGCGAGGACGAGAACAAACTCGCGGCGCAAGCCCTCGTCGAGCAGAAGCACGTGTTCGCGATCGTCAACACCTACATGAACACGTACGCGTTCTCGTCGGCGCTCAAATATCTGAACGAGAAGCGCGTTCCGCTGATCCAAGGATGGTCGGGTGTCGGGGGGACCGACCTGTCGTGGGGCGCGAAGCAGACGCCCTGGAACGTCTACTTCACGATCCGCAACTCGGACGGCGCTGCGGTGTTCGCGCGCTGGCTCGACGCGGCGCTGACGAAATGGAACGCGGCCGGCGAGCTGCCGAGCGGATGCAGCGCCCATCCGCACTGGGTCGGTGCCGTCTACCTCGACACCTCGCAGGACGAGAGGCGCACGCAGGAGTTCGAACGCGTCTGGGAGTCCTTCGGATCCGATCACCGCGTCGTCTCGAAGCAGGCCGTCGCGGCCGAGGAAGAGACCGTCACGCGCATGGACTCCTATATCTCGGCCATGAACGACGCCGATGCGTGCGGCGCGTTCAGCGCGTCGAACATCACGATGGTGTTCGGCATGCAGGCCGGCAAGCGGCAGGGCTGGGTCGTTCCGTGGGTCGCGAAGTCGGCGTGGGGACGAGCGGCGACCGACAACTGCGGCAGCGCCTGCGACGGCGGCTTCACCGACAACAACGGATGGGGCTGGCCCGGCGTCATGACACCGCAGATGCGTCAGTACCACGCGGTGATGTCACGCTACTACCCGGACTCCACCGACGACGCGCAGACCCTCGGCGGCTGGATCGGGATGATGGGCTTCGAATACGCCGCGAGCCGCCTGGGCGCCGACCTGACGCGCCGCGCATTGATGGGCACGCTGACGAGCTTGCGGAACTTCGAGACCGGGATCGGCGCGCGCATCAACACGTCGTCGTCCGACCATCTCGGAATGGGGCAGACGATGATGCTGCAGATCTGCCACAACCGCTTCTACAAGGTCTCGGACTGGCTGAGCTCGTCAACGCGTCCGCCGGGGTCACTCCCGTCTCCGTGCGGGTGGGGGTATTCGTCGTGACGCTGGCGGCGACGTTCACGGGGAAGCTCTTCGCGCAGGACATCCTCAACGGGATCTCGCTGGGAGCCGTCTTCGCCCTCCTGGGACTCGGCGTCGTGTTGATCTACAAGTCCTCGGGGGTTCTCAACTTCGCACACGGGTCGATGGCGATGTTCTCGACGTACATCTACTTCGAGATCAGCCGCTCGTTCAGCGGCATCCCCGTGCCGGTGGCGACGGCGATCGCCGTGGGTGCCGGCGCGCTGCTGGGCGCGGGCGCGTACCTGCTGGTGTTCCGCAAGATGCAGCAGGCCGGCCTGCTGGCCAAAGTGATCGCGAGCCTGGCGTTGGCCGGCATCCTGCAGGGCGCCGCCGCATTCCTGTGGCGGAACGCGTCGCAGGCGCGCGTCCCGCAGCAGTTCCCCGAGTCGTCGTTGCGCATCGCCGGCGTCGGGCTCGGATGGCAAGAGATCGGAACGATCATCCTGACGATCGTTTGCGGCGTCGTCCTGATCCTCATCCTGCGCGGCACGATCTTCGGCATCGCGTTGCGCGCGACGGCGCAGAACCGCACGGCGGCCAAGATGCTCGGCGTCCGGGAGACGCGCGTCGCCGCGACCTCGTGGGCGATCGGCGGGGGACTGGCCGCACTGGCGGGGGTTCTCGTCATCCCCCTGGGCGTGCTGACGGCGTACTCGATGACCGGCTACATGGTTCGCGGATTCGTGGCCGCCGTGGTGGGCGGGTTCGTGAGCCTTCCCGCCGCGATCCTCGGGGGATTCGTCTTGGGTGCCACGCAAGAGGGACTCAAAGCGACGCCGGCCGACCAACTGGCGAGTGTCTTCGCAGGTCTCGCCGTCGCGTTCCTGTTGCTCACGCGCGTGGAACGCTTCTTCGCACTCGATCAGGAGCTTCGCGCGCTCCAGGAGCTCGGCTGATGGCGCCCACGACGGTGATAGAGGCGACGGCCGAGGACCGCGCCGCTCCCGCGGTCGCGCCGCCCCGCCCCCGCATGTCGCGAACCCGCGCCGTTGCGATCGTGGCCGGGGGAGCGGTCGCAC
>JBASRP010000495.1:0-10565 GCA_049273905.1 Actinomycetota bacterium | reverse complement strand
GCCGTGAACACGACCTGCCCGACCGCGGCGCCGGGCGACGCGTTGAGCCCGCGCGCGACCGCCGTCGCCTTCTGCTTGGCCGCCCGGCTGATCACCGGCTTGAAGAGCTCGTCCAACCGGTTCGGTGAGAGACGCAGCAAACCCGTCTTCTCATCGATCAAGCGCTCGACGGTCATGTCGAGCGCCATGATCCATTCGGCTTGCGCGGTGCGTTTCCCGACGCGCGTCTGCAGCATCCAAAGGGTGCCTTGCTCGACGGTGAACTCGACGTCGCACATGTCGTGGAAATGTTTCTCGAGCTTCGCGAGGTTCTTGACGAGCGCCTTCCACGCTTTCGGCTGGACCTTCTCCATCTCCGCCACCGGCTGCGTGTTTCGGATGCCGGCCACGACGTCCTCGCCCTGTGCGTTCTCGAGATAGTCGCCGGTCGGGGCCTTCTCCCCCGTCGCCGGGTCGCGCGTGAAGACGACACCGGTGCCGGAGTCCTCGCCACGATTGCCGAAGACCATCGTCTGCACGTTGACCGCGGTGCCCAGGTCGTCGGAGATCTTGTTCTTGCGCCGGTAGTCCTGCGCGCGCTTGTTGTCCCACGAGCCGAAGACGGCCTCGATGCCCATGTGGAGCTGCTCGATCGGGTCCTGCGGGAACTCGCGCTGCGTCTCGCGCTGGATGATGCCCTTGAAGACGTCGACGAGATCGCGCAGATCGTCGGGCCCGAGCCCGGTGTCGATCTTCGTTCCGGCCTTCTCCTTCGCCTCCTCGAGCGCGTGCTCGAAGTGCTCGCCGTCGATGCCCATCACGGTCTTCCCGAACATCTGCAGCAGCCGGCGGTACGAGTCCCAGGCGAAGCGGTCGTCGCTTGTCTGCTTCGTGAGTCCGTCCACGCTCTCGTCGTTGAGCCCCACGTTCAGGACGGTGTCCATCATCCCCGGCATCGAGAACTTCGCGCCGGACCGCACGGAAACAAGGAGCGGATCGTGCGCGTCGCCGAGACGACGGCCCATCGTGTTCTCGAGTGCGCGCAAGCGTTTCGCGACCTGATCGGCGAGGCCCGGCGGGAATCTCCGGCCGCCGTTGCGGTAGGCGTTGCACGCCTCGGTGGTGATCGTGAAACCCGGCGGGACCGGCAAGCCGAGATTCGTCATCTCGGCGAGGTTCGCGCCCTTGCCGCCGAGCAGATCCCTCAGGTTCGTGTTGCCTTCGCTGAAGTCCCAGACCCACTTGCGGGTCTTACCGCGCGCGGCGGTCGTTTTCTTCGCGGGCTTCTTGGTTGCTTTCTTGGGCTTGCTCTTGCGGGCGGTTTTCGCGGGCACGTCGATCACTCCCCCTGGGGGTCTCCGCACGGCATCTTGTCACAAAGGGCGGGGGTGCCGTTCCGGGGCTGGTAAAGCAGGGAGGAATAGGGCTTCGGCCGGTATCGTTCCCGGGCAACGATGGCGCGCGCAGAGCGACCGCAACTGGTGACGGCCCCGTTCGTTCTCGTCGTCCTGTCGACCTTCGCGTACTTCCTGTGCGTCGGCATGCTGCTTCCGACGATGCCGCGTTTCATCGAGGGCCCGCTCGGCGGAACGGATATCGCGGTGGGACTGTCCGGTGGCGTTTTCAGCCTCGCGGCCGTGGTGCTTCGACCGTTCGCCGGCCGGGCCGGAGATCGTCGCGGGCGCCGGCCGCTGATCCTGTACGGGTCTGCGATCGTCGCGGCATCGGTCGGTGCAACGACCCTCGTAGAGTCGATCCCCGTCCTGATGATCTTCAGGCTAACCGCCGGCGTCGGCGAAGCCTTCTTCTTCGTCGGAGCGGCCGCCGCGGTGAACGACCTCGCGCCCGAGGAGCGTCGCGGCGAAGCCGTCTCGCTTTTCTCGCTGTCGTTGTACGGCGGCCTCTCGTTCGGACCCATCCTCGGTGAGTCGATCCTCGACGGCAGCCACTTCGCCGCCGTGTGGTGGATCGCAGCGGCGCTCGCGGCGACCGCGACGATCCTCGGCGTTCGGGTGCGGGACGCGCGGCCCGATCGCGGAGATGGTCCGCCGGCGCGGCTCCTCCATCCTGCTGCGGTTCTGCCCGGCCTCGTCCTCTTCAGTGCCGTCTGGGGCTTTGCCGCGTTCAGCTCGTTCGTCACGCTCTACGCCATCGACGACCTCGGCATGAGTGGAGCGCGATTCGTCTTCTTCACCTACTCGTTCACAGTTCTGTTGATCCGATTGTTCGGTGCGCGGATCCCGGACATCCTCGGCTCGCGCCGCGCCGCCACCATCGCGACCTCGACCGTCGGCGCCGGGATGCTCGTCATTGCGATCTGGCAAGAACCGGCGGGCTTGTACCTCGGCTCGTTCATTTTCGGGATCGGCCAGGCGTTCGCGTTCCCGGCGCTCATGACGCTCGCCGTCCGCGGCGCACCGGCGCACGAGCGCGGAGCCGTCGTCGGCACGTACTCGGCCTTCGTCGACCTGGCGTTCGGCGCCGGGGCCCTTTCTCTGGGCCCGGTCGCACACAGCCTCGGTTACCCCGCCACGTTCGCCGTCTCCGGCGTGATCGCGCTCGCCGGTCTGGTGTTGCTCCGCGCAAAGGTGCGCGAAACGGCAGGGCCCACAGGAACCTTGGAGGCCGCCCCCGAATTCCCCTGACGTGCTCGCACGTTCGGGGTGGCGTCTCGTTATCTGCGTGGCCGTCGCAGTCGCCTCCGTCTCGTTCGGCGCCGCCGCGGAGGATTCCCTCACCGTCGGGTCGGACAGCCTGACGGCGACGGTCCGGCTCGATCCTTTCGGGATCGCCTTCGAGCAGCCGAACGGCACGCGCCTGCAAGACCTCGCGAACGGCATCGATCCGCGCGATCCGCCGGCGCGTTACGGAACACTCGGCTTCGCGATCGACGTGCGCGCAGGCGCGCAGCCGCCGGAGGTCGGCTACGGCATCTTCATCCGCGCGCCGCTGCGGTGGTTCCACGCGACGCGCGTCGTCGACCATCACGTCGAGGATGGCACCGCGGTACTCCGCGTCGCGACCGACGATCCTCTCGGGCGAACGTTCGCGGTCCGTGTCGCGCCCGACGCAGAGGGAACGATCGGCGTCGAGGCCGAGCTCGATCGCGCGGCAGGCGTGACCGCGACGGGTTGGTCGTTCGCCAGTCCGGCGGGCGAGCGGTTCCTCGGGCTCGGCGAACGGTCCGACGGCGCCGACCAAACGGGCAACCTCGTCGAGTCGTGGAACGAGGAAGGACCGTTCTCGGCCGGCGCGATGCGTCCGTACACCGAGCCCGTCCTCGGCGACCGCTGGCAGGGACCACCGCCGATCCCCGGCACGAACTTCTCGATGCCGTGGCTCGTGTCGAGCCGCGGCTACGGCTTCCTCCTCGATTCCGGCTATCCGAACCGTTTCCGGCTGCGAAGCGATCGCCCCGACGCGTGGAACGTCGAGACGCAGGAGGCGTCGTTCCGGTACCGCGTCTACGCCGGGCCGTATCCGGTCGACGTCGTGAAGCGATTCAGCGCCGACGTCGGGCGCCAGCCCGACCCCGCGACGTGGTTCTTCGGTCCTTGGTACCAGCCGGCCGGAGATACCGACTTCCGCAACGCGCTTCACACAAACTGGCGCGCGTGGGACATCCCGATGACCGTCGCGCAGACGTACACGCATTACCTTCCGTGCGGCGCGCAGGTCGGGAATCGCGACGGGCAAAAGAAGCAGGCCGCCGACTACCACGCTGCCGGCTACATGGTGACGACGTACGTGAACTCGTTCGTTTGCAACAGCCACGAGGGCGGCGCGTATCAAGAGGGCAACCGCAACGGCTACTTCGTGAAGACGAAGCTCGGCACGACGTACCCGGTTCCGTACGTCGCGGCGAACGCGAACCTGAACGCGCCGTACTCCGCCGTCGTGGACTTCACCAACCCTGCTGCGAAGACGTGGTGGCAAGGCCTGATCAACGAAGCGCTGGAGGACGGCTACGACGGCTGGATGGAGGACTTCGGCGAGTACGTTCCGCCCGACGCGGTGATGGCCGACGGCCGGCCGGGCGTCGCCGCGCACAACGAGTACTGCACCGACTACCACCGCGCGAGCCACGAACTGACGAGCGCCGTCCGCGGGCTCGACTTCGCGCAGTTCGTTCGCTGCGGGTACACGGGGACGGCCAAGTATGCGCGCGTCGTCTGGGGCGCCGACCCGACCACCGACGACTCGAAAGCAGACGGTCTCGGCGCAGCGTTGAGCCAAGGACTGTCGATGGGACTCTCGGGCGTCGCGTATTGGGGCAGCGACATCGGCGGCTTCCACGCGCTGTTCACCGGCGGCCAGACCGGCCCGGAACTGCTCACGCGCTGGCTCGAGTTCGGCGCCTTCTCGGGGATCATGCGGACCGAGGCCGATGGGTACTCGTTCGACAACTCCGTGCGCGCCCAAGTCTGGGATGACGACGTGCGCCCGACGTGGCGCACGTACGCGAAGCTTCGCACCCAGCTGTTCCCGTACATCTGGGCGGCCGCGCAGGAGTACCGCGAGACGGGGATGCCGATCATGCGGCACCTCTCGCTTGCATACCCGGACGACGCGGGGATCTACGGCCCCGAGGCCGAATACGAATATCTCTTCGGGCCCGACATCCTCGTCGCGCCTGTGACCGACGAGGGCGCGCGAACGCGAACCCTCTACGTGCCGCCTGGAGAGTGGGTGAACTTCTGGGACGCGACGACCTACGACGACGCAACGGGAGCCTTCACCGCGAAGCCCGGCGCCGAGATCCTCGCCGGCGGACGGGTCATCACCGTAGACGCGCCGCTCGATCGCATCCCGCTGTTCGTCCGCGCGGGAGCCTGCCTCCCGATGCTGCCGCCCGACGTCGACACCCTGGCGGAGGTCGGCACGGGCGTCGTTCACCTCAGCGACGTTGCGGGGCAGGAGCGTCGGATCGGTTTCGGCGCGGACTGCTAGAACGTCGTCAGACGTTCGCCCAAGTACCCGACCAGCTCTTCGATCTTCATCCGGTCCTGCGTCATCGAGTCGCGTTCGCGCACGGTCACGGCGTGGTCGTCGAGTGTGTCGAAGTCGATCGTCACGCAGTACGGCGTGCCGATCTCGTCCTGGCGGCGATAGCGGCGGCCGATCGACCCGGCATCGTCGTAGTCGATCGTCCAGTGCTCGCGCAGCGGTTCGGCGACCTCGCGCGCGGGGGGTACGAGCTTCTCGTTGCGTGACAGAGGCAGCACGGCGACCTTGATCGGCGCGATCGCCGGATGGAACTTCATCACCACGCGCTTCTCCATCTTCCCCGACGCCGCCTGCGCTTCCTCCTCGCGATACGCGTCGATCAGGAACGCGAGCGTTGCGCGGTCGGCGCCGGCTGCCGGCTCGATCACGTACGGGATGTAGCGCTCGTTGGTCTCCTGGTCGAAGTACGAGAGGTCCTGTCCGCTGAACTCCGAGTGGCGCTTCAGATCGAAGTCGGTGCGGTTCGCGATCCCCTCGAGCTCACCCCAGTCGGTGAACGGGAACGCGTACTCGATGTCGACGGTGCGCTTCGAGTAGTGCGACAGCTCGTCCTTCTCGTGGTCGCGCAGGCGGAGGTTCTCTTCCTGGATGCCGTAGCGCGTGTACCAGGACATGCGCTCCTTGATCCAGTAGTCGTGCCACTCCTCGTCCGTGCCGGCTTTGCAGAAGAACTCCATCTCCATCTGCTCGAACTCGCGGGTGCGGTAGACGAAATTCCCCGGCGTGATCTCGTTGCGGAACGACTTCCCTATCTGCGCGATCCCGAACGGGACCTTCTTACGCGTCGTCGTTTGCACGTTGAGGAAGTTCACGAAGATGCCTTGCGCCGTCTCTGGACGCAGCCACGCGATCGACGAGTCGTCCTCCACCGGCCCGAGGTACGTCTTGAACATCAGGTTGAAGTTGCGGGGGTCGGTGAACGTCTTGTTGCCGCAGTTCGGGCAGCGCGGCCCTTTCGCCATGTCGACGGTCTGGCCCTCGCCGCCTTCCTCGTGACCAGACTGGGGCGCATGGAAGCCGGGCAAGTGATCCGCGCGGAATCGTTGATGGCAGTTGAGACACTCGACCAGAGGGTCGCTGAATGTCTCGACGTGACCCGACGCTTCCCACGTTCGCGGGGCCATCAGGATCGCCGCGTCGAGCCCGACAACGTCCTCGCGCGTCTGGACCATGTGGCGCCACCATGCGTTCTTGACGTTGCGTTTCAGCTCGACGCCGACGGGGCCGTAGTCCCACGTCGAACGAAGGCCGCCGTAGATCTCGGACGACGGGAAGATGAGCCCGCGCCGCTTGCAGAGATTGACGATCGTATCCATGGAGACGGCCATGGTTCGCGGCATCATAGCCGAGGATTCTCGGCGATCCGGGCCACCAGGCGCCGATCGTGTGCGTAATCGAGCAACCCTTGCGCCTCGTCCACGGTGACCCAACGGAGCTCGTCGACCTCGTCGTTCGGTTCGAACGCACCCGACACGGGCCGCATCGCGAAGTACACGACGACCTTCGGCCGGCCCTTGCGGTCCTTGTACGAGACGCGTCCGATGGCGTCCTCGATCTCGCAGCGGAGGCCCGTCTCTTCCTCGACCTCGCGCAGCGCGCCCTGCTCGTCCGTCTCCCCCGGCTCGAGCTTGCCCTTCGGGAGGGTCCAGTCGCCGTACTTGGGGCGATGGATGAGGAGTACCTCAACCGTGCCATCATCGCGCGCGCGATGGACGACCCCGCCTGCTGCACGAACGACCTCGCTCACGACGCCAGCCTAGGCGGAAACGAAACACCTAAGAAACATGCCGGTGCTAGCGTTGCGGCCATGCAAGCTCGTCAGATAACCGTGCGGCCCGCCGAGGCTGCCGACCTCGAGCAGCTCAACGCGATCTACAACCACTATGTCGAAACGTCGCCGGCGACGTTCGATATCGATCCCCTCACGATGGAACAGCGGCACGAGTGGTTCTCGCACTACGCGCCGACGGGGAGATACCGGCTGCTCGTCGCGACCGACGGCGATCGCGTCCTCGGGTACGCCTCGTCGAGTCCGCACCGACTTCGCAAGGCCTACGAGACCTCGATCGAGACGACGGCGTACGTCGCGCCCGACGCGACCGGCCTGGGCGTCGGTACGGAGATGTACTCCGCTCTATTCGATGCGCTCGCCGGCGAGGACATCCACCGCGCCTACGCCGGCATCACGCAGCCGAACGACGCCTCCAACGCGCTGCACGAGAAGTTCGGTTTCAAGCGGGCGGCATTGTACTCGGAGCAGGGCCGCAAGTTCGGCCGCTACTGGGACGTGGCCTGGTACGAGAAACCGCTCTAACGCTTCCGCTCGACCGCGCCTTTTCCATCTCCGTCGCCCCCGGCGAACGCTTCTCCCGCCATCCCACCGATTCCCTTAAGCAGGCTCGTGAACTCGAGCGGGATGACGAACTTCGTCGCCGGTGAATCGCCCAGCGACTTCAGCGCTTCGAGGTACTGGATGCCCATCGTCTTCGCGTCGACGGTGCTCGCCGCCTCGAAGACGGTTCGGAGCGCCGTCGCGAAGCCTTCGGCGCGCAGCATCGCCGCCTGCCGTTCGCCCTCGGCGGTCAGGATGTTGGACTGCCGTGAGCCTTCGGCTTGGAGGATCGCCGACTGCTTGTTGCCCTCCGCGACGGTGATCGCCGCTTGCTTCGTGCCGTCCGCTTCGAGGACGACGGCACGGCGCGTCCGCTCGGCAGACATCTGACGCGTCATCGCTTCTTGCACGCCCGCCGGCGGGATGATCTCGCGGATCTCGACGTTGGTGACCTTCACGCCCCAGCGCTCGGTCGTCTCGTCGAGCTTCGCGCGGAGCAGCTGGTTGATCTCATCCCGCTTCGCCAGCACGTCGTCCAGCGGGATGTCACCGACGACCGATCGCAACGTGGTCGCGGCGAGGTTCGTGGCGGCGCCCTCGAAGTTCTGCACCTGAACGACTGACGCGGACGGCTCGATCACTTTGTAGAAGGTGATGAAGTCGATCGAGATCGGCGCGTTGTCCTTGGTGATCGAGTCCTGACGGGGGATCTCGAGGAAGAACTCGCGGAGGTCGACCCAGACGGGACGGTCCACAAGCGGGATCAGGAACACGATCCCCGGTCCCTTGGTGCCGTGATACTTGCCCAGGCGGAACACGACAAGCCGCTGATACTCGCGGACGATCTTGATCGACAAGGGAAGCACTATGAAGATCGCGATGAAACCGAGTGCTCCCAGAACAACGTACGTTGCCGTCACCGAACTCCCTCCTCCGTGACCTCGATCTCGGAACCGGCCTCGGCCGGCTCGACCTCGAGCGTCAACCCCTCGATGCTTTTCACACGAACCACGCGACCCGCGGCGATCGGTTCGCCCGTCGTTCGCGCGCTCCATTGCTCGCCGCGCACGTGCACGATCCCGCGCGGATCGAGCGCGACGCGGACGGTCCCCGCCGACCCGACGAGAGAAACCTGGTGCATCACCGACGGCGTCTTCCGCGAGGTCACCACGGCGCGCACGATCAGGAAGAAGAACAAACCCATCGCGATCGACATCCCGACGACGAGCCCCTTCGACACGCGCGCGTTCCCGACGCTCGCGTCGAAGAGGAAGAGGCCGCCGAGGACCAGCGAGATGATGCCGGCCGCGGTTGGTAAGCCGTGTCCGGCCACGTGGAAATCGATGATGAAGAAGCCGACCGCAGCGGCGATCAAGAGCAGGCCGGCGACGTTGACCGGCAGCATGCCGATGATGACGAAGGACGCGATCAACAAGATGAGCCCGACGACACCCGCGATGTTGAGGCCGGGGTTAAGGACCTCGTAGACGATCCCCGCGACGCCGAACACGAAGAACAGGAACGCGATGTTCGGATCGATCAGCGAATGGAAGACGGCCTCGCTGAAAGACATCTTGGCCTTCTCGATCACGGCGCCCGTCGTCGACAGGGTTTCGGTGCCGCCGGCAACTTTGACCGTCAGTCCGTTCGTCTGACGGAGAAGCGCGGGGATCGACGGAACGACGAGGTCGATGACCTCGAGCCGCTTCGCTTCTTCGGCGGTCGCGCTGATCGATTCGCGCACGGCCCTCTCGGCCCAGTTCGCGTTGCGGCCCCAGGCTTGCGCCAGCGACCGGATGTATGCGGCCGCATCGTTGGTGACCTTCTCGTCGAGCACGTCGCCGGTGATCCCCACGGGATGCGCGGCGCCGATGTTCGTCCCGGGCGCCATCGCCGCGAACGGACACGAGATCATGATGAAAGCGCCGGCCGATGCCGCGCGCGCACCCGGCGGTCCCGTCCAGCAGAGGACCGGCACCTTCGAGGCCTGGATCGCCTTGATGATGCGGCGCATCGCGCTGTCGAGCCCGCCCGGCGTATCGATCCGGATCACGATCGCCTCGGCGTTGTCCAGCTCAGCGTTGGCGATCGCGCGCTCGACGTAGCGCGCAGAAAGAGGGTCGACCGTTCCGGTCTGCTCGATGAGCGTGATCACCGAGCCGGTCTGGGCGTGAGACTGAGGTGTGGCGAGGAAGAGCGCCAGCACTATTAGAGCTGTAACCCCAAGACGCCGGGTCATCTGCTCATCCCCTCGGGACGAGTGTACGACGACCCGGCGTCTCGTGGCGTGTTTTTTCAGTTCAACCGATGGTCACTCGAACCCAACGGGTCCGGTTCGCCAAGTGCTCCGCGTCCTGGCGAGGGTAGAGGGTGCGGAACAGCCAACGCGCCCCCGGCGTCCTGGAGACGAACCGCTTCGAGTACCGGCTCGACGAGTCGAGCGTCAGGACGGTACTGAAGAGCGTGTCGCCGCCCTCGCGCCGCCACTGGAGCGTCACAAGCTTGCCGGCGTGGTTCGGCGCGACGCCGCCGGTGATCCGGAATGCCTCGCCGGCATCCGGGTTCACGTTCGAGCGGTGGATCGCGACCCGGGCCCGAACGCCTAGGAAGATGCTGTTATCCGACGTTTCCGTGACTCCGTCGCAGGGGGTCGACGCAGCCCCTGTCCACGTCCCTATCCAGCGCGCGCTCGCGAAGGGCACCAGCGGAGGATCCAGGCCGATCGCGAATATGCCGGCATCCTCTCCGTTACCCGTCGTCGCCGGGTACGTGTGAACGAGGCTCGTGCCGACGTCCGTCGCCTTAACGTCGACCGCCTCGTCAGAGACATCCGCGCCCGGGTCTGTCGTCTGGTTGGCACTTAGTTCTCCTCCAACCAAGATCCGATCGCCGTACGTGATGGGGGGTGCGCTCGTTCCCTCCTCAGCGAAGACGGGCTCTCCGCTGGGAAGTAACACGACGAGGGCGATCTCCATGTCGGTCGGGCAGTTCGCTGCGCCGGGGCCATGATTGGCGGCCGCCGGTCCGATCGGAACCAGTAGATAGCTGAGCACCACGACAGCGGATGCCAGCAGAGCGGATGTGCGTCGGCTCCCCATTCGACCCACCTCCCGACGCGGCCTCGCGCCGCGTAAACACTAGAAACCACAGCGTCGCAAGCCCGGTCAACTTCACGACCAGCCGCGGTTGAGCCTGGTGGTACCCTGGGTCGGCCGTGGGCTTCTTCGCGAAGGACATCGTCTACCGC
>JBASRP010000483.1:0-5821 GCA_049273905.1 Actinomycetota bacterium | reverse complement strand
CTGCTATTCAAACTCTCCGAGAGCATGATGCTGTTCGTCGTCGTCCTCGGCGCCGCCCCGTCGATCGCGAACGGTCTGGTCGCCGGCGTCGACTACATCCCGCCGCTCCTTCTGCGCGCCGGGAAGGTGATGGGCGCGCGCGGTCTCGACAACATCCGTCACGTCGTCCTCCCTGCGGCGCTCCCCGCCTACGTCTCAGGTCTCAAGCAGGGATGGGCCTTCGGCTGGCGGTCGCTGATGGCGGCGGAAATCATCGCGCAGGTAGCCGGCAGCCAGTCGATCGGCGGCAACCTCTTCTTCGCCTACAGCCTCAGCGACGCGCCGCGCATGCTCGAGATGATGATCGTCGTGCTCGTGGTCGGGATCACCGTCGACACGCTGTTCTTCGCGAAGGTCGAAACGGCTCTCCGCCGCCGGCGCGGGTTGATCGAGGTCGGAGCGAACGCCTAGCGCTTCTGCTCGGCGACCGCGACCTTGAGGATGAAGATCGAGGGGTCCGGCGTGACGCCGAGGCTCTGACCCGGCTGCACCTCGGCTCCCTTGGCCTGGATGATCTTGTCGAGCGTCGCCAGCGAGGCCGGGTCCTCGACCTTGCCGAGGATCGAGTAGTTCGGGTTCTGGTTCAGGAAGTCGGCCGACGTCACGACGATGAAGAACTGGCTCCCGTTCGTCGACGGTCCCTGCGAGTTCGCCATCGCGACGACGCCACGCGAATACTTCGTCCCGGCCGCCGGCGTCTCGCCTTGGTACGTGTAGTCGACGCCGCCACCTATCCCGCCGGTCTGTGTTCCCGCCTGCACGAGCCCGAAGCCCGGGTCGTTCTGGACGCGCCCGAACTTCGTGTTGTCGTAGAACTGCTGCCGCGCGAGGAACACGAAGTTGTTAACGGTCGCCGGCGACTGCTGCGGATCCATGCGGATGATGATGTTCCCACAACTGGTCTGCAGTGTCGCGAGGTAGATCTTGTCCTTGTTTACCGTCATCGGCGGCGCCTTCTTGAAGGTCTTGCCGTTGGGCGTCGGCTGCGGCGACGGGACGGTGCATCCGGCGATCGGCGTAGCGGAGGTCGAGGTCGTCGGCGACGCCGACGGTTCCTTCTTGTCGTTCCCGCCGAGGAACACGATCAGCAGAACCACCGCGATCGCGACGGCGGCGGCGGCCGAGCTCCACACGCGCACCTTCCGCATCCGCTCCGCGCGCTTCCTGGCGGCGCGCTCCGCCTCGCGCTTCGCGCGGATACGCCGTTCGTAGGAGCGCTTGCTCATACCTTCATTCGCCCCGGCGGGGGAGACCGGACAGCCCGCGCCACGCGAGCTCCGACAGATCGCGCACGACACGCTCGGCCGGGACGCTGCGACTGTCGAGCCACCACTGCGCGGCCGACTCGGCGATCCCCATCACGCCGCGCGCGAGGAGCTCGGACTCGGAGGCCGGCAGTCCCGTTTCCGCGGCGATCACGGCGGAGATGGACCGCGCCAATTCGTCGCGGAAGCGCTCGATCGCGCGGCGGAACTCGTCCTCGGCTCCCATCGTCTCGCGGAACAGCAACCGGAACGAGCCTTCGTTCGAGTCGATGAACGAGAAGTAGGCACCGGTCGCCCGCTCGATCCGCTCGTGGTTGGAGCGGGCGCCTTCGATCGCGTGGCGGATGTCGTCGAGGAGCCGGGCGATGTCCTCTTCCAGCAGTCCGAGGTAGAGCTCCTTCTTGCTCTCGAAGTGTTGGTAGAGGACGGGCTTGGTGACCCCGGCCTTCACGGCGATCTGCTCCATCGCGGCGCCGTGGTAGCCGTCTGAGGCGAAGACGTCCCGCGCGACCTCGAGCAGCTGTGCGCGGCGGGCCTCGGCCGTCAGACGCCTCGTGGCCAGCTCATTCACCCTTTCCCGCGATCCACTTGACGATGGCCGTTTGGCGGCCCAATATTACCGGGTAGTAACTTACCAGCTCGTAACCCTTCGTCGGCGCGGCGATGCGGCCGGGGACCGGAGCCGACGGCGAATCGAGGAGGGATTATGCCTCACTTCGGTCTGACCGAGGAGCAGGTCGAGTTCCGCAAGTGGCTTCACGAGTTCGCCGAACGCGAGATCCGCCCCGTCGCGGCCGAGTACGACGAGTCCGAAGAGTTCCCGTGGCCCGTCGTGAAGAAGGCATCCGAGATCGGCCTCTACTCGCTCGATTTCTGGATGCAGACCGCGTCCGACGAATCCGGCCTGTCGATGCCGATCGCGCTCGAAGAGATCTGCTGGGGCTGCGCCGGCATCGGCCTGTGCATCTTCGGCAGCGGCCTTCCGCTCGCGGCGCTGGCGAACGCCGGCACGCCCGAGCAGCTCCTGAATTGGGGCCCGAAGATGTTCGGCACCGCCGACGATCCGAAGCTCGGCGCGTTCGCCGTCACCGAACCGCAGGCCGGCTCGGACGTGTCGTCCCTCCGTACGACGGCCAAGCGTGAGCGCGACGGCTGGCTGCTGAACGGCACGAAGGTGTTCATCACCAACGGCGGCATCGCCGACGTCCACGTCGTCGTCGCGACCGTCGATCCCAACCTCGGCCACCGCGGGCAGGCGTCGTTCATCGTCGAGAAGGGCACGCCCGGTCTGAAGCAGGGAAAGAAGGAGAAGAAGCTCGGTATCCGCGCCTCGCACACAGCCGAGGTCATCCTCGAGGACGTGTGGGTCCCCGGCGAGAACGTGCTCGGCGGCGAAGAGAAGCTGAACGCGAAGATCGAGCGCGCCAAGTCCGGCCAGAAGGGCAAGGAGTCGGTCGCGCTGAAGACGTTCGAGGCGACGCGCCCGAGCGTCGGCGCACAGGCCGTCGGCATCGCGGAAGCCGCGTGGACGTTCGCGCGCGACTACGCGAAAGAGCGTTCGACGTTCGGCCGTCCGATCATCGAGCATCAGGGTGTCGCCTTCCAGCTCGCCGACATGGCGATGGAGACGGAGGCTGCGCGGTTGTTGGTGTGGCGCGCCGCGTGGATGGGTCGTACCGGCCAGCCGTTCGTGCACGCCGAGGGCTCGATGTCGAAGCTGAAGGCCGGCGAGGTCGCCGTCCGCGTCACCGAGCAAGCGATCCAGGTGCTCGGTGGGTACGGCTACATCAAGGATTTCCCCGTCGAGAAGTGGTATCGCGACGCGAAGATCTACACGCTGTTCGAGGGCACCAGCGAGATCCAGAGATTGGTCATCTCGCGCGCACTGGCCGCAGAATAGCGGCGCGTTGGCATACCTACGGATCGTCGAAGGCGGGACGCTCTTCCCGAAGGATCGCTGCATCGTGTCCTTCGACGGGACGCACATCGCCTACACGATCCTCGGCAACCCCAAGTCCGCGGGCCCGACGATGGTTCTGTGCGCCGGGTACGTGTGCCCGGACAACTTCTGGAAGTACCTCGCGCCGTCGTTGGCGAAGAAGTACCGCGTTCTCGTGTGGAACTACCGGGGCTCGGGCGCCTCGGGATCGCCGCGCGAGCCCGGCTATCGCGCGCGCAACTACACGGCCGAAGACTTCACGATGGAGAAGTACGCGCGGGACCTGAAGGAGATCCTCGATCACGAGGGCATCGACGAGGTCACCGTGATCGGCCACTCGATGGGCGTCCAGGTGTGTCTGGAGGCCTACCGCCTGATGCCGGAGCGCGTGAAGGCGATCGTGTCCGTGACGGGTCCGTACGCGAGCCCGCTGCGCACGTTCTACAACTCGACGCTGATGCCGCGGATCTTCCCGGTCGGACGCTTCGTCATCAACCTGTTCCCGCGTCCCATGAACGTGTTGTGGCGCGCGCTCTTCAAGTCGGCTCTGCCGCACCCCGGCGCGATCCGTCTCGGCGCTCTCGGCCCGAAAGCGAAGGCCGAGGACATGCGGCCGTACTACGACCACATGGCCGAGCTGGACCCGCTGATCATGATGAAGATGGTCGAGGGGATGCACATGCATTCGGCCGAGGACTTGCTGCGCGAGATCGCCGCGCCGACGCTGATCATCGTGGGCGACAAGGACAACTTCACGCCGCCGTGGCTCGGCCGTGTGATGGCCTCGCGGATCCCGGTCGCGGAGCTGGTCGTCGTCCCCGGTGGGACGCACGGCACGATCATCGAAGAGCCGAAGATCGTGAACAAGGCGATCCTCGACTTCTTCAACCGCCACCTCGGCGCGCAGGCGAAGCCGCCGCTCGCTCTGGTGGGCAAGAAGCGTCCGCGCGCGACCTCGGCGACCGCCCGGAAGGCCGGTTCCGGCAAGGGTGCACGCAGCTAACACCGGTCGCCCGCCCTGCCGGGCTCTGCGACAATGAAGACGTGACCATCGAGAAAGTGCTCCTCGCCGCACCGCGCGGGTACTGCGCGGGCGTCGATCGCGCCGTGGAGACGGTCGAGGAGGCGCTCGGTCGCTTCGGTGCGCCGATCTACGTGCGGAAGCAGATCGTCCACAACATCCACGTGGTCCGCGACCTCGAGAGCAAGGGCGCCATCTTCGTCGAGGAGCTCGACGAGGTGCCGTCCGGGGCGAGCGTCGTCCTCTCCGCGCACGGCGTCGCGCCTGAGGTGTACCGCGACGCGGGCGAGCGGTCGCTGAAGGTCATCGACGCGACCTGCCCGCTCGTCACCAAGGTGCACAACGAGGCGAAGAAGTTCGCGCGTGAGGGCTACGACATCGTCCTCATCGGTCACGAGGGGCACGAGGAAGTTGTCGGGACCATGGGCGAGGCGCCGAGCTCGATCACGCTGATCGGCTCGCCGGAAGAAGCCGAGAAGCTGGCGCTCGAACGCGGCGAGCGCGTCGCCTACCTGTCGCAGACGACGTTGTCGGTCGACGAGACCAACGACGTCATCGACGTCTTACGCAAGCGCTTCCCCGTGATCCAAGGGCCGCCGCGCGAGGACATCTGCTACGCGACGCAGAACCGCCAGCAGGCAGTGAAGGAGATCGCGCCCAAGTGCGACGTGGTGCTCGTCATCGGGTCGCACAACTCTTCAAATTCGAACCGGCTCGCGGAAGTCGCGCGCTCGTTCGGTGCGGACGCCTATCTCATCGACGACGAGACCGAGATCGAATCGGCGTGGTTCGAAGACGCGCGCATCGTGGGCGTCACCTCGGGCGCCTCGGCGCCGGAGTGGCTCGTCGACCGCGTCGTTGGATACTTCCGCGACCGCGGTGTGACCGACGTCGAGACCGTCACGGTCGTCGAGGAAGACGTCCACTTCGCGCTGCCGAAAGAGCTCGAGCGCCCCTAACAGAATCAGTCGCGAAAACGGACTTTTCTTCCCGCTTCCCTGATTTTCATTTGTTTACACCTGTGTTTCGCGCGGGGAAACACCGCCCGACCGAACCGAAAAGGAGGTCACGGTATGAGCGTTCAACACACGCACGGGCACGGCACCACGACGGTTGTCGAGTCCGATCGAGAGGGTCCTGCGACCGCTCTCATCGTTCTCATCGCGCTGATCATCGTCGGCGCTCTGATCTGGTTCTTCGCATTCAGCGGCGTCGTGTTCGACCGCAATGGCGGGACGACGATCAACAACAACGAGGCCCCGCAGAACCCGCCGGCGCAGCAAGACGCGCCGGACTCGGTGACGAACAACAACACCAACAACAACCCGGTTCCGACGACCACCTAGGGAGGCGAGGATGGGTGCACTGCTGCTGTTCTTGCTCCTGACGCTGATCCTGTTCGGCGCAGGGTTCGCCGTGAAGGCGCTGTGGTGGATCGCTCTGATCATGCTCGCGGTCTGGGTGATCGGGCTGTTCGCCCGTGGCCCAGAGCGGCGATGGTATCGGTGGTAACGAGACGCTGAAGCGTGCGGCGGGCCGGGTCATCCGGCCCGCCGC
>JBASRP010000457.1:0-4650 GCA_049273905.1 Actinomycetota bacterium | reverse complement strand
CTGCACGACAGTCGGCACAACCGTCGAGGTGCGCCTCGAGTCCGACGCGCTCCTCGGGCGACAGGCGGCCCAGCAGAGACGCGCCGAAGAGCTCGCGCCAGCGCCTGCACACCTCGGTCGTCATGCTTCCCACCCCATCTCCTCGAGCGCGAGCCGCAGCGCGCGGAGCGCGTAGTACACGCGGCTCTTCACCGTCCCCTCCGGGACGCCGAGTTCGGCCGCGACCTCCGCGTAGGGCCGCGCCCGGTAGTACGTCTCGATCAACACGCGGCGGTGGTCCTCGCCGAGCCGCCGCAACCCTTCTTCGACCTGCCACGAGACGAGCGCGCGATCGAACGGATCCGGGCCCGGCTCCGCGATCGTCGGACCGTCCGCGACGCCGGGCCGCACGGCGCGTGCGCGCGTGAGGTCGATCACGACGTTGCGCATGATCGAGTAGAGCCACGTGCGCAGCGGGGCGATCGTCGGGTCGAACCGGTCGGCGGCGCGCCAGGCGCGGAGGAAGGTTTCCTGCACGGCTTCCTCGGCCAGTCCTCGGTCGCCGAGCGACCGGCACGCGAACCCGAACAGTTCTGCCCCATATGCACCGTACGCCGCACGCACGCCGGCTTCCTCGTCGAGCGCGAACGCCTGTTGGTCCATCCCCGCAGAAGGATACGGCTGCCTCGCTTCCGCGGTTCGACTGTCGGCAAACCGAGCATGACCAGCGGTTCGGCGCGGGTTAGGGGCGGGAATGATTCCCCTATACGAATCGAGCGGTCGGGATTGCCAAGCGGAGGTGATCGGGATGGCGAGGTCGATCGGAGCGATGGGATGGCAGCCGGCGCGCCGCAATGTCGTCGCGCTGTTCCCCCAGATGAAGGATGCACGCGCCGCGATCGACGCTCTCGAGGCGCACGGTTTCGACGCCGGCACGATCTCGCTCGAGGGCCCGCGAGCCGACCGCGCATCGGAACGGGAGGACACCCGCCGACGGGACGCGGGCGTGACGGGGACGGTCGCCGCGCGCGTGATCGCCGGCGCCTCGATCGGGGCGGCGATAGGTCTCGGCACCGGAGTCCTCGTTGTCGCGTTCACCGCCGGCGCGGAGCTGATCCCGATGCTGATCGCGGCGCTGGCCGGCACGGTCGGCGGCGGATCGATCGGCATGATGCTGGCCGGTGTCGGCACCCTCGACGTCACCCCGGACTGGGAGCTGACCTTCGAGCGCGACTCCGCGGGACGCATCATGGTCGCCGTCGGATCAGAGGATCGGAAGCAGGCACAAGAGGCCGCCGACGTGCTGCACGACCTGAACCCGCTCTCGGTCAAACAGGTCGACGCCGCCGGACTGCCGCTTTAGCCGACGGCGCTCACCGGTCCCGCGCACGGCGCGGTTAGCCTAGGGCCGTGATCGAGGTTGAGCGGGAAGCACTCGTCGACGCACCGGCGAGTTCGGTGTGGACGCTGATCGAAGATACACGCCGCTTGCCGATGTGGTTCGCGTTCGCCGAGAGGGTCGAGCCGCTGGATGGCGGCGAGGGGCCCGGGCGGCGCTTGCGGCTCCACGGCCGCTGGGGATCGCGGCGCTCGGAGGTCGACGTCGAGGTCGTCGCGTTCGAACCCGGACGTCTGCTCGCGTGGAAACACCTCGAGGAGCGCCTCGACGGGAAGCCCGCGCCGCGCTTCGCGCGCGAGACGCGGTTCTCGATCTGGATCGAGCCGGAGGACGCGCGCACGACTCGTGTGCGGCTTCACCTTGCGCAAGAACCTGCGGGTCCGGTCCGCGGGCTCGCTCTACGCCTGGGCGGACGGCGCGACATGGGACGTCGGATGGAACTATCGCTCAAGCGGTTGATCATGGTGGCGCCCGCGGTCTGAGGTCCTCTCCGAACGCATAACCCCAGCGAGCACACCCTGCGGCTTTGCGACCCGGAGGGTGGGGGTATAGGCAGGACGGTGCACCTTCTCGCGGAGACCCCCATGACCAGTGTTGATTGGTTGATCGAGCACGGCCCGAAGATCGGGTTCATCGTCGCGTTCGCGCTCGGGATGCACGTCGCCTCGAGGCTCGCCGTGCGACGCGTGCGCCGGCGCCTCGAAGGAAGGCCCGACGCGACGCAGGCGCTCGCGTTCCAGCGCGTCGCGACCATCGTGCAAGCGCTGTCGAGCGTCGCGCGCGTCGTTATCTGGACGGCGGCGCTGCTCATGGTGCTCGGCGAGGTCAACGTCAATATCGCGCCACTCGTCGCCGGCGCAGGCATCGTCGGTGTCGCCCTCGGTTTCGGTGCGCAGAGCTTGGTGCGCGACTTCCTCTCCGGATTCTTCATCCTCCTCGAGAACCAGTTCGGGGTCGGGAACCTGCTCGAGCTCCGAACGACGACCGGCGTGATCACCGGGACGGTCGAATCGCTGTCGATGCGGGTGACCGCCGTGCGCGCGTACGACGGAACCCTGTACGTGATCCCGAACGGGAACATCGAAGGGATCGGCAACCAGTCGCGCGGCTGGGGCCGCGCCATCGTCGACATCTCGGTCGCGCGAACGGAGGACCTCGACCGCGTGCGCGAGCTCCTCGACAGGGTCGGTGAAGAGATATTCAACGACGCCGACGTTCAGGGATCGCTGCTGTCTCGCCCGACCGTTCTCGGCGTCGAGGAGGTTCGGGCCAACGCGGCCGTCTTCCGCATCGTCGCCGACACGCGTTCCTCGCGCCGCTTCGACATCGAACGCGAGCTCCGTCACCGCATCCAATCGCGGCTCGAGCAGGAGGGCGTCGAGCTTCCGTCCGGGCTCGCGGGCGTCCTCGCCTCACAGGACGGGAACGGTTAGCCGCGCACTATCCTTGGTCGTCGCTTCCCGGGGAGGACGTGATGGCCGACCGTTACAGAGCGTTCACCAGCCTCAAGATCGATCGCCTGGAGGAAGGCATCCTCCGCGTGATGATGAGCAATCCGGGGCGCCTGAACGCAGCCGGTCCTGAGATGCACCGCGAGTTGTCGACGATCTGGCTCGAGATCGACCAGGATCCGGAGACGCGCGTCGCGATCATCACGGGCGAGGGCGACGCGTTCTCGGCCGGCGGCGACCTCGACATGATCATCGATATGGCCGACGACTTCGCGACGCGGATCCGGGTCATGCGCGAAGCGCGCGACATCGTCTACAACATCGCGAACTGCTCCAAGCCGGTGGTCTCGGCGATGCGCGGCCCGGCGGTCGGAGCGGGTTTGGTCGTCGGGCTGCTGGCCGACGTGTCGATCGCGTCTCGCACCGCGCGGCTGATCGACGGGCACACGAAGCTCGGCGTGGCGGCCGGCGACCACGCCGCGATCGTGTGGCCGATCCTGTGCGGGCTCGCGAAAGCGAAGTACCACCTGCTGACGTGCGAGCCGCTGTCGGGGGAGGAGGCCGAGCGGATCGGTCTCATCTCGCTCTGCGTCGACGACGAGGAGCTCGACGAGCGGGCGCTCGCCGTCGCGCGCACACTGGCCGCGGGTTCGCAGAGCGCCATCCGCTGGACGAAGTACGCGCTGAACAACTGGCTGCGAGCCGCGGGGCCGATCTTCGATGCCTCGCTGGCGCTCGAATTCATGGGGTTCGCCGGGCCCGACCTCCGCGAAGGAGTGGCGGCGCTCAAACAAAAAAGACCGCCGGCCTTCGAGGGGCCGGCGGCCGAATGACGCTTTAGGCGAGGATCTTGCTGATCCGGCGCAGGAATGCCGGGCGACGTTCGTGTGCGCAGCCTTCCTGGTGCCGGACGGCCAGGCGTTCGTCCCTGGCGCTCTTCGCCTCGTTCTCGAGATCTGCGAGGCGCAGCCGCGCGATCTCGCCGTTGATCGGACCTACCATCGCGGCCTCCTTCCAAAGGCTCGGATCGGATAGTTCGATATCAAGATATCGAGCAGATATCTCGATGTCAAACTACTTAACGTCGAATGATATACTCGTATTCCAGGAGCCGACCCATGGGTGAAAGAACTTCGGGCAAGGAGCCGCGGCGGGACATCGTCGACCGCCACATCGAGGACTGGAAGCGGGAATTCCCGTCCATGGACGTGGCCACCGAGGGCCTCGTCGAGCGCATCGCCAAGCTCTCCCGGTACCTCGAGCGCAGCCTGGCCGAAACGGCCACGGCTTTCGGCCTGAGCATGCAGGACTGGGAGCTCCTGAGCGCCCTGCGCCGCGTGGGGCCGCCGTACCGCCTCTCGCCGACCCAGCTGGCCGGGGACCTGATGCTGTCATCAGGGGCGATGACGGCCCGCCTCGACCGGCTCGAGAAGGCCGGCCTGATCCGCCGCCGCCCCGACCCCGACGACCGCCGGGCGATCCGCGTCGAGCTGACCGAGAAGGGGAGCAGGACGTGGGGCGATGCCGTCGACGTCCAAGCCGAGCGCGAGACCCGTATCGCCGCCGCTCTGTCCGAGCGGGAGAAAGAGATGCTGAACGACCTCTTGCGCCGCCTGATGCTTACGTTCGAGGAGACCGCCGGGCCGCCGCCGCGCCGCGCCGAACTCGCTGAGGCGTATACGCCGCCGCGTCCGCGCCGTCCTCGGTTGACCCGTCGGTGAGAACCTCACACCGCTCGGGGGAGCGGGAGCTAGACTCGTTCCCGTGACGGTGTTGGCCCATATGGGCGGCGCCGACGAGATGGTTTACGTCCTCTTGCCG
>JBASRP010000438.1:0-4325 GCA_049273905.1 Actinomycetota bacterium | reverse complement strand
ACCGTGGACCACGCGAGCCGCGCGGCGAGCGGCCCGACCGTTCGGAGTCCGATGCGAGCGACCAGCAGGTCGAGGCCGAGCTCCGCACCGGCATCCTCGATGTGCTGCCGGAGGGTTACGGGTTCCTCCGCACGAGCGGGTACCTGCCCGGCCAGAGCGACATCTACGTGTCGCTCTCGCAGATCCGCCGGTTCGCGCTACGGCGCGGCGACGAGATCTCCGGCTACGTCCGCCGGCCGAAGGACAACGAGAAGTACTTCGCGCTGGTGCGCGTCGAAACCGTCGCCGGACTCGATCCGGAGACCGCGCGCTCGCGTCCGAAGTTCGAGCAGCTGACGCCGCTGTTCCCCGAGGATCGCTTCCTGCTCGAGTGGGGACCGCAGGCGGTGACCGAGCGGATCATCGACCTCGTCGCACCGCTCGGCAAGGGTCAGCGCGAGCTGATCGTCTCGCCGCCGAAGGCGGGTAAGACGACGATCCTCAAGCAGATCGCGAACGGCATCATGGCCAACACCGAAGGCGTCCACTTGATCGTGCTGCTCGTCGACGAGCGGCCGGAGGAGGTCACCGACTGGCAGCGGACCGTGAAGGCCGCCGAGGTCGTCTATTCGACCTTCGACCGCCCGGCCGAGGACCACACGCAGGTCGCCGAGCTCGTCCTCGAGCGCGCCAAGCGGCTCGTCGAGGCGAAGCAGGACGTGGTCATCCTCCTCGACTCGATCACGCGTCTGGCCCGCGCCTACAACCTGTCGGCGCCGGCGTCCGGCCGCATCCTCTCGGGTGGTGTCGATTCCACAGCCCTGTACCCGCCGAAGCGCTTCTTCGGCGCCGCGAGGAATATCGAGGAGGGCGGGAGCCTTACAATCGTGGCATCCGCGCTGGTGGAGACCGGCTCGCGGATGGACGAGGTCATCTTCGAGGAGTTCAAAGGCACCGGGAACTCCGAGATCCGCCTCGACCGGCAGCTCTCCGAGAAGCGCATCTTCCCGGCCATCGACATCGGTGCCTCGGGAACGCGTAAGGAGGAGCTGCTGTACGAGAAGGAGGAGCTGGCCTTGGTGTGGCGTCTGCGGCGCGTGCTGCACGCGCTGGCGCCGGGCGCGGCGATGGAGCTGCTCCGCGACAAGGTCGGCCAGACGAAGACCAACGATCAGTTCCTGAAAGAGATCAACAAGGTTCCGATCAACGACTAAGAGGGAGCGCGACGATGAAGGCAGGCATCCACCCCGAGTACGTCACTGCCAACGTGCGGTGCTCGTGCGGTAACTCGTTCACGACGCGCTCGACGAAGTCCGAGCTCCACGTCGAGCTCTGCTCGCAGTGCCACCCGTTCTACACGGGGAAGCAGAAGCTCGTGGACGCCGGAGGCCGCGTCGAGCGCTTCCAGAGGCGGTACGCGAACCGACCCGGCCCGAAGCGCTAAGTCGTCGCCGGTTCGGGAGCGGGCGGTGGCGAAGAAGCAGCACCAGCACTTCTACGGCGGTCAGGCCGTCCTCGAAGGCGTCATGATGCGCGGCAAGGACACCTGGGCGATCGCCGTCCGCCGCCCGAACAGCGACATCTACGTCGAGGAGAACCCGGTCAAGGGTCTCGCCGCGAAGTACCCCCTGTTCCGGAAGCCTCTCTTCCGAGGCGTGGCCTCGCTCGGCGAAGCGATGTCGATCGGCGTGCGCGCGTTGACGATCTCAGCCAATCAGGCGCTCGAGGAAGAGGAGAAACTCTCCTCGAAGCAGATGGCGCTGTCGATGACCATCGCGTTCGTGATGTTCATCGCTCTTTTCATCGTCCTGCCGGCCGTCGGGTTGAACTTCTTCAACAACAAGATCGAACACACGATCACATACAACTTCATAGAGGGCCTGGTGCGCGTGACGATCTTCGTCGCGTACCTCGTCGGCATCTCTTTCGTCGGCGAGATCCGTCGCGTGTTCATGTACCACGGCGCCGAGCACAAGACGATCGCGGCGTACGAGGCGGGCGAGCCGGTGCTCGAGCCGCGCGCGGTCGACAAGTACTCGACGCTGCACGTGCGGTGCGGCACCAATTTCCTGATCATCGTGATGCTGCTGACGGTATTCATCTTCACGTTCTTCGGCCGGCCCGCGATCTGGCTGCGCATCATCGAGCGGATCATCGCGATCCCGCTCATCGCGGGGATCTCGTACGAGGGCATCCGGCTCGGCGCCAACAAGAGCTCGAACCCGCTCGTCCGCGCGCTGATGAAGCCGGGCCTGTGGCTGCAGAAGATCACGACGCGGCCGCCCACCGACGATCAGATCGAGGTCGCCATCCGCGCGTTCGAGGCCGTGCTCCCCGCGGAGGAGCGGACGAGAGTCGCGCCTCTTCCGTCGACGATCGTCGGACGAGAGGACCAACCGGAGCCCGACGCGCTCGAACCGCCACGCGAGCCGTCCTGAGTGACCCTCCCGGTCGCTCGGTACGTTTCGGCGATCCTCGAGGAGTTCGACGCGCTGGCGCAGGCCGCCGCCCTGGATCTCACGGTCCGGGTTCCGTCCTGCCCCGACTGGACGACTGCCGATCTCGTGTACCACGTCGGCGATGTCTACTGGTCGTGGCGGGCCACCGTCGAGGGTCGACGGACGGAGAGCTCGACCGGCGAGTTCGCGCCGCGGCCGGCAGACGCGGAGCTCGTTGACTGGGCGATCCAGGAAGCGCAGCAGCTGGCTCATCTCCTCGCGAACACGGATCCGCACACACGCGTGTGGACGTGGGCCCCACAGAAGGACGTCGCGTTCGTGCAGCGCCGCATGGCGCAGGAGACGGCCGTGCATCGGGTCGACGCCGAGATCGCCGCCGGCTTCCGCCGGCCGATCCCCTCGGACCTCGCCGCGGACGGCGTCGACGAGTTCCTGGAGTTCTTCCTGCCCGACGAACCGGAACGGCTTGCCGGGACCGGCGAGTCGGTCCATCTGCACGCGACGGATAGCGGCGACGAATGGCTCGTGACGGTTCGCGACGGGGCCGTGACGTTCGAGCACGAACACGCGAAAGGCGACGCCGCTGTGCGCGCGCCCGTGTCGGATCTGCTCCTGTTGCTCTGGCGCCGCGTCCCGATAGGCGACGTCGAGGTCCTCGGCGACCGCGCCGCGCTCGACCGGTTCCTCGCGCGGACGTCCCTCACCTAGCCCCGCGCTAGACTCGCCCGCATGTCCGGCATGGTCGACCGGCTCACCGGTATGGAGCGCCGCTTCGACGAGGTCGAAGGGCTGCTCTCCGATGCCTCCGTCGCGTCCGACGCGAACAAACTGCGTGAGCTCGGCAAGGAGCATTCGGAGCTGGCGCCCGTCATCCAGACCTATCGCGAGTACCGCAAGACCTCGGACGACCTGGCCGCGGCGCGCGAGATGCTGAAGGACTCGAGTGGCGCGGACGCGACGTTCCTGCGCGAGGAAGTCACGACGAACGAGGAGCGCCTCGCGAAGCTCGACCACGAGCTTCGCGAGATGCTCGTCCCGAAAGATCCGGCCGACGAGCGTGACGTCATCGTCGAGATCCGGTCGGCGGCCGGCGGCGACGAAGCGGCTCTCTTCGCACGCGATCTGTACGAGATGTACGGGCGGTACGCGGAACAGCGCCGATGGAAGCTCGAGCCCCTGTCGACGAGCCCGTCGGAGCTCGGCGGCTTCAAGGACGTCACCTTCGCCGTCAAGGGGAAAGGCGCCTACTCGCGTCTCAAGTACGAGTCGGGAGTGCACCGCGTGCAGCGCGTGCCGGCCACCGAGTCGCAGGGCCGCATCCACACCTCGACGGCGACCGTGGCCGTCTTGCCGGAGGCGGAGGACGTCGACGTGCAGATCAATCCCAACGATCTGAAGGTCGACGTCTACCGCTCGAGCGGGCCCGGCGGGCAGTCGGTCAACACGACCGACTCCGCCGTGCGCATCACCCACCTGCCGACCGGCGAGGTCGTCGCCTGCCAGGAGGAGCGCTCGCAGCTCCAGAACAAGGAGCGGGCGATGCGCATCCTGCGGGCGCGGCTGCTCGAGCGCGCCCAGCGCGAGCAGAAAGCCAAGATCGCAGCGGAACGGAAGAGCGCGGTCGGCACCGGCGATCGCTCGGAGAAGATCCGCACCTACAACTTCCCGCAGAACCGCGTCACCGATCACCGCATCAAGATGACGCTCCAGAAGCTGCCGCAGGTCCTCGAGGGCGATCTCGACGAGCTCATCGACGCGCTCGCCGCGCAGGACCGCGCCGACAGGCTCGTCGGGGATGGTGCCGGCGCCTGATCCGGCGTCCTCGCCGCACGGCACGATCGGCGAGGCGCTGCGCGCGGCGGAACGCGTGCTGGAGATGTCCGGCTG
>JBASRP010000435.1:0-2258 GCA_049273905.1 Actinomycetota bacterium | reverse complement strand
GCAGCGGCCCACCGATCAGATGAACGAGCGTGTGTACCTGCTCCAGCGCCGATTCCAGCCGGCCTTCGTGGTCGGCCTCCCCGACCGCAACGTGCACCCCCATCGAACGGTACTCGGGGACGTCCCGCCGCACGTACACGCGAACCTGCCCGCCGGATGCGACGAGCTTCGGGATGAGAACGCGACCGACGACGCCGGTGGCTCCCGTGACAAGAACTGGCATCGGTTTCTAGCTGCTAGAACCGCGGCGCCTCGCGGTATTCCCCGAAAACCTCGCGCATCGCGCCGATGATCTCCCCCTCGGTCGCGGACACGCGCACCGCGTCGACGATCAACGGGATGAGGTTGTCCGAGCCACGCGATGCCTCGGTCAGCGCTGTGAGCGCCTTCGTGACCGCCTCGTCGTCGCGATCCGATCGGAGCACGGCGAGCGACGCGTTCTGCTCCCGCTCGACCTCCTCGCTGATGCGCAGGATCTCGAGTTCCTCGTCCCCTTCGTTCACGAAGTCGTTCACACCGACGATCACGCGCCGCTTCTTCTCCACCTGCACCTGCTGGCGCCAGGCGGCGTCGGCGATCTCTTGCTGGAACCATCCCTGGTCGATGCCGGCGAGCACTCCGGCCAGCACGCCCTTGTTCCCACCGAGGCGCTCGATCTGAGCGAAGTACTCCTCCGCGCGCTGTTCGATCTGGTTCGTCAGCGACTCGACGAACCACGATCCACCGAGCGGATCGATCACGTTCGCCACGCCGGTCTCGTGCGCGATGACCTGCTGGGTGCGCAGCGCCAGCGCAGCCGCCTCCTCCGTCGGCAGTGCGAGGACCTCGTCCAGCGCATTCGTGTGGAGCGACTGCGTGCCGCCGAGCACCGCCGCGAGCGCTTCGATCGCCGTGCGCACGACGTTGTTCATCGGCTGCGGGGCGGTCAGCGAGACGCCGGCCGTCTGCGTGTGGAACTTGAGCTGCATCGCCTTCGGGCTCGTCGCGCCGTAGCGCTCCTTCGCCCAACGGGCCCAGATCCGGCGCGCCGCACGGAACTTGGCGATCTCCTCGAAGAAATCGATGTGCGCGTCGAAGAAGAAGGACAGCATCGGCCCGAACGTGTCGATGTCCAAGCCGCGCTGCTGCGCGAGCTCGACGTACGAGAAGCCGTCGGCCAGCGTGAACGCGAGCTCCTGCGCCGCGGTCGAGCCCGCTTCGCGGATGTGATAGCCGGACACCGACACGGGGTGGTAGTTCGGGACCTCGGTCGCGCAGAACTCGAAGAGGTCGGCCATCAACCGCAGATGTGGCTCGGGCGGGAACACCCACTCTTTCTGCGCGATGTACTCCTTCAGGATGTCGGTCTGCAGCGTCCCGTCGAGGTCCTTCCAGCCGACCCCTTGCCGTTCCGCGGCGACGAGGTACATCGCGAACAGCACCACGGCCGGGCCCGAGATCGTCATCGACGTGGTGATGTCGCCGAGCGGGATACCGTCGAACAGCGTCTGCATGTCGGCGATCGAGTCGACGGCGACACCGCAGTGGCCCACCTCGCCGAGCGACCGCGGATCGTCCGAGTCGCGGCCCATCAACGTCGGCATGTCGTACGCGACCGACAGACCGGTGCCGCCCGAACGCAGCAGCATCTTGTAGCGCTCGTTCGTCGAACGCGCGTTGCCGAACCCGGAGAACTGGCGGATCGTCCACATGCGCCCGCGGTACATCGTGTGGTACACACCGCGCGTGTAGGGATAGTGGCCCGGGTACCCGAGGTCGCGGTCGTGGTCGATCTCAACGTCCTCGGGCGTGTACAGCGGCTTCAGCTCTTCGCCGGAGATCGTTTCGAAGTCCGCGTCGCGCTCCTGCGCATTCGCGTAGTGATCGAGCCAGCGGTCGCGCTCGTCGCTCATCGTTCCACCTCTGCGAGGAGTTTATCCGCGGCGGTGTAGGGATCGAGCTCGTGCGCCGCCACCTGCCCGGCCAAAGACTCCAAAAGGTCGCGATCGCCCACCTCGTCGATCGCCTGACGCATGCGCGCGAGCGCGATCTCGACGATCTCGTGGCGACTGCGCGCGATGCGCCGGGTCTGGAGCTCGCCGGTCGACTCGAGGTGCGCGCGGTGCGCCTCGATCGACGACCACAGATCGTCGAGCCCCTTGCCGTCGACCGCCTGCGTCATCAGAACGGGCGGGTCCCACGCGCGCGCCTCGCCCAGATGCAGCATCTGCTTGATGTCGCGCGCCGTCGACGCCGCGCCTTCGCGGTCCGCCTTGTTC
>JBASRP010000423.1:0-2470 GCA_049273905.1 Actinomycetota bacterium | reverse complement strand
GCAGAGATGGGTGCGCTGATCGCCTACGACCTCGGCGCCGAGATCGTGACGAACCTCGGCGCGTACCCGGGTGGCGAGGAGCCGCCGGCCCGCCACATGGAGCGCACCG
This sequence comes from Actinomycetota bacterium, assembly GCA_049273905.1. Lineage (GTDB taxonomy): Bacteria > Actinomycetota > AC-67 > AC-67 > AC-67 > JBASRP01. The sequence continues at coordinate 2,361 of JBASRP010000423.1, read as the reverse complement.
GCGCCGTCGAGCTGTTGTTCGAGACGTTCCGCGGACTCCTGGAGCACCACACGCCTTGGTCGGCGTGGCGCGACTACACGCAGCTCTTCCGCTGGCTCGTAGACACCGCCGAGGCCGACCGCGTCCTCGCCGACGCCGGCATGGACTGGCTGGCGCTGCACGACAACGGACGGCTGCACCGCGCGTACCTCGATCTCGCGGAAGGAACGGCGCACGCGTATCACCTGATGCCGCGTGGCGTGCACAAGGGCAGCGCCGTCGCGCGCGACCGCGAGCGGCGCGGACTGGCGCGCGAGGAAACAATCGCCGTCGGCGACGCGATCGCCGATCTTTCGATGGCCGGCGAGGTCGGCGCGCTCGTCCTCGTGGGCGACGCGGTCGCGGAGGACGCGGGGCTCGCCGAGGCGGCGGAGGCTATCGAGAACGTTTACGTGACGTCGCGGCCCGGGAACCTCGGCTGGGCGGACGTTTTGCGCGCGGTCGTCGTCCACCCTTCCCGTCGCCCGCCGTCGTGACGACGGTCGTTTCCTCGACGACCACTTCCTCGCCGTTGTCGCCGACAGACTCTTCGACGACGACCGACTCCGCGAATAAGGCGGGCGCCTCGCTCCCGGGATAGGCGTCCGCGAGGGCGTCGCGCACGGTGCGTTTGCTCCACAGGTGTTGCGCGACGGCCTTCACGGCCGCGATGGCCGGGATGATCAGCAGCATGCCGAAGATGCCCACGAGCGACCCGGCGGCGAGCAGCGCCAGCATCACCGTGATCGGATGGAGCTTCACGGTTCGCCCCATCACGTTGGGGCTGATGATGTGGTTATCGATCTGCTGGACGATGAGGAGGACGAGGCCGGCCCAGATCGCGTTTCCCGGCTTGTCGGACAGCAGCGCCAGGATCACGGCCGGGACCGCCCCGACGAAGGGGCCGATTAGAGGGACCAGGTTGAAGATGCCTGCGATCAAGCCGACGACGACGGCGAAGGGGATCCCCACGATCGAGAGACCGACCGCGGAGGCCACGCCGACGAACAAGGCCACCAGGAGCTGGCCGCGGAAGAAGCCGCCGAGCGCGCCGCCGATCTTCTCGGTGAGTCCCACGATCTCGTCCCGCCGGTTCTCGGGCAGCATGGCGCGAACGGATCTCTGGATCTTCGGCAGGTCGAGAAGGATGTAGATCGAGAGGATGATCCCGATGATCAGCGTGATGAGGATATGGATCAGGCTGAAAGCGAAACTCTTGACGCCGCCGAGGACGCCGATGATCGCCTGACGGTTATCGGTGACGTACTGCTGGATCTTCTCCGTCGTGAGGTCGATCCTAAAATCCCATCCACGCCGCGCCGCGAACCTGTTGACCCAGTCGGTCACATCCTGGACGTACGTGGGGAGCTTCTCGATGAAGCCGCTGATCTGCCGCGCGATGAGCGGGATGAGGAGCGATAGCGCCGTCGTGACGACGGCCACGAACGCCACATAGATCAGCGCGACGGCCAGTCCGCGCCGGACGCCCCGGCGCTGGAGCCGGTTCACCAGGGGGTTCAGGAGGTAAACCACGACGAGAGCCAGCGCGACGGGCGGGAAGATCACGCGGAGCGGCCAGACGAGGTAGTACCACGCCGACCCGGCGACGCCGATGATCGCGGCGAGCGCGGCGCAGAAGATCCCCCAGCGGACGACCCGGTCCCAGATGGACTCCGGATGGAGGAGCCTGTCCCCGATGCTCGATCCGGGCGCGCTGGCCATGTCCGGTCATCATAGCCCCCGGTCACGGCGCTTCCCGACAGTCCCGGACCGGCCGATTGCACACCCAAAAGCCCCCAGGAAATAGTCCATCGGGACTATGTGCCTCTCCCGGCCGCGGTGCGACGATAGCGAGGCATGGACACCAAGCCGCGCGAGACGATCCTCGTCGTCGACGACGAGGAAGACATCCTTCTCCTCTGCCGAGTGAACCTCGAGTTCGAGGGCTATCACGTCGTGACCGCGTCGAGCGGCGTCGAAGGGCTGGAGCAGGCGCGGGCCGTGGGCCCGAGCCTCGTCCTCCTCGACGTGATGATGCCGACGATGGACGGCTGGCACGTCCTCGAGGCCCTGAAAGCCGACCGGGAGACGATGGACATTCCCGTCGTTATGTTGACGGCGCGCGTCCAGGGTGAGGATCAGATGCGCGGCTGGTCGGGCGGGGCGGCCGATTACATCATGAAGCCGTTCAGCCCGGTCGCGCTGCTCGAGACGATCCGCAGCGTGCTGCACCCCGCCGATCCCGAGGAAGCGGAACGGCGCCGGACGCGCTCGATCGAGAAGCTGCGCCTCCTCAATTCCCAGTTCTAGCCAACCCGTTTCGTCCCGGCTTCCGTACTACGC
>JBASRP010000058.1:0-9552 GCA_049273905.1 Actinomycetota bacterium | reverse complement strand
CGGAACATGTCGCACAGCTCACGTCGTTGTTGAAGAGCATGACCGGCTAACGAGGGGGGACCGTGGAACTCACGAAGGACGAGATCAAACAGATCTACGAGGAGACCAAGACGATCGCGGTGGTCGGTGCCTCGAGCGACGAGTCGAAGCCGTCGCACCGCATCCCGAAGTACCTCCAGAGCCAGGGTTTCAAGATCATCCCGGTGAGCCCGAAGGGCGGCCAGTGCCTCGGCGAGAAGGTCTACGCGAAGCTCGCCGACATCCCGGAGCCGGTCGACGTCGTCGACGTATTCCGGCCGGCCGACGAGACGCCCCAGATCGCGCGTGACGCGGTCGCGATCGGCGCCAAGGTCCTGTGGCTGCAGTCGGGGATCGCCAACGACGAGGCCGAGGGGATCGCGGAAGCCGCCGGGCTCAAGGTCGTCATGGACCGCTGCATGGGAGCGACCCACCGCCAACTAGGACTGGGTCCGGGGCCCGACTAAGCCTTTAGAGATCCGCGACGAAGTCGCGGATCTGCGCGACGAAGACACGCGTCTCGTCCTCGCGCGTCAGGCCGTTGAAAGGCGGCGCGAGTGTCGCGCCGGGGATGATGCGCGCCGCCTCCTCCCCCGCCGCGCGCGGGTGGATCGGATCGTTGCCGGGGATCACCAGCACCTTCGCGGTGATCGTCGTCGGATCGAGGTCGGGTGTGAGCGGCGCCGACGCCGGGATCCCGATCAACGCTGCGGCGATCGACGCCTCGTCGTGACGGGACCATTCCTTCCGCAACATCTTGAGGCGAGTCGGATCCCCCGCCATCTGCGCATTGACCTCCGGGATCGAGAGCAGGAACTCGATCGCCGCGCTCCAACCGCCGTTGCGGATCGCTTCGCCCCCGAGGCGGAACAGGAGCTGAAGGCGTTCGTCGGCCGCACCGCCGGAGGAGCCCGGCCGGGCCATGATCAGCGCCCGCACGCGGTGTGGTTCCTCCATCGCGACGCGCACCGCCGCGCCGGCTCCCATCGACGCGCCGGCGATGATCGCCCTATCCCAGCCCACGTAATCGAGGAGCGCGCGCAGGTCGCGTGACATCGCAGCGTAGGTGTACTTCGCTTCGTCGGTGACCGGCGGGCTGTCTGCGTGGCCGCGCGCGTCGTACGCGAGGACGGTGAAGTCGCGCGCAAGCGCGTCGATCACGTCACGATCGCCGACCCGGCACGAGCCGAGTCCGTGGCACCAGACCAAGCGTGGACCTTCGCCCGATATCTCGTACGCGAGCGTTACCTCTCCGAGGTCTGCGAACAGCGTCTCCCCCACGCGGGCCACCGTACAGGGCACCACCCCGCAACGCGCTATTAGGATGCGGCGCCGTGGGACTCGTCGAGGACTGGGAAGACCGCGGCCGCACCCTCCAGGTGAACGGCCGGCGCGTGTTCGTCGTCGACGTTCCCGGCGACGTCGAGTGCGCCGAGCCTCTGCTTCTAATCCACGGGTTCCCGACCTCGAGCTTCGACTGGCGCGCGCTCATCGATCCGCTCGCACGCGACCGCCGCGTCGTCACGTTCGACTTCCCGGGCTTTGGTCTATCGGCGAAGCCGGCCGACATCCGCTATTCGCTGTTCGATCAGGCGAGCGTCGCCGAAGAGGTTATGCATCAGCTCAGCATCACACGCGCCGCGGTCGTGTCGCATGACATGGGCGACTCGGTCGCCGCGGAACTGTACGCGCGCGCTCTCGACGGGAAACTCGGGTTCGAGGTGACGCGGCGCGTCCTGACGAACGGCAGCATCTACATCGAGATGGCGAACCTGTCGCCGGGCCAGCAGATGCTGCTCGCGATGGACGACGTCGCCTTGCCGCGCGACTCCTCGCCGACCGAGGAGACGTTCGGCCCGTCGATCGCCGCGATCTTCGGCGAAACGCCGCCGAACGAGGACGAGCTGCACGCGCAGTGGGAGCTGCTCGCGCGCGAGGATGGACAAACGATCCTCCCGCGCACGATCCGCTACATCGAGGAACGCCGCGTGCACGAAGGCCGGTGGATCAAGGCCCTGCGCGAGCACCCCGCGCCGATCACCGTCGCGTGGGGCGACGCCGACCCGATCGCGGTGTTCGCGATGGCCGAGCGCTTCTGCTCCGAGCGCCCTGGGACGCCGCTCGTGCAGCTGGACGGCGTCGGGCACTTCCCGATGATCGAGAAGCCCGAGCGACTGTACGACGCGATCGAACAGGCGCTCGCTTGACGACTTTCTTCGGCGGCTCCTCGACCTCTACGTAGAAGCCGGCCACCTGGTGGCTGAGCTTCCGCCCGAGCAGGTACACGAGGTAGCGGAGGACGAGCACCGCGTCCTTCCCCGCCATCGTCGCGACGACGTCCGCGGGTGCATGATCGGCGGCCTTCGCTGTGCGCTTGGGGCCAAGCCGCATCGTGATGGTCGACTGGAACCGGCCCTTGTGCCGGATGGCGAGCGACGGCCGCGCGCGGACCACGTCCCAGGCCTTGTGCTCGCCGGACCGGATGCCCTTGGAAAGGTCGGTCGTGAAGCGCGCCGGCGTGACGCCCTCCCGGAGGTGGAGCATCACCTTCATCGCACGTCGAGTGTAACTACTCCCAGTACTCCTCCGGGAGCTTGCCTTCGATCGCGCGGATGTTCGCGCGGCTGCAGTCGACGCAGATGAACACGGTGCGGCCGGCCTCGAAGCCCACCGTCCAGCCGAGCGGCACGCCGCCCGGCGCACAGGGACGGGTGCGACCGCAACGGGAGCAGATCCGCGACGAGGGCTGTGCGGCGGCGCGCGGAGCCCGGGTCTTGGTCCCCGTCCGCGACCGGCTCGACCGTTTCGGAGGCATTACAAGCATCCTAGCCGGGTGGTCTGCCGCCCCCGTCTCCGGGGGGTGGCCTCCCAGAACTTCACAGGACGCCACCCTAGGCCGCGGCTTGACGACGCCGTACTGTGTGCAGCGTAAAGGGCGCAAGGGGGCAGAGATGGCAGCTCAGACGGGGAACGGAAGCGGGAAGAAGAAGGTCGGCCGGTTCGCGCGCCGCCTCGCCCGTCTGGAGCGCAAGACGCTCCGCCTGATGATGGTCCCGGTGATCCTGGTCGCCCAGCGCCGGATGATGAAGAGCCTGGAGCGCGTGGTCTAAGAACCCTCGCGCCGCCGGCGCGTCAGCAGGTCCCAGACTAGGCCCACGATCAGCACCGACCCCACCGCCGTCCCCGTCACGGGAACCCAGTTCGGGACCTTGTCGACCGCGATCGCCGAGCCGCCGATCGTCGCCGCCGCCCCCAACGAGAGCGCCAGCCGCCGCCCGGCCGACCGGATCGAATCCTCGAGACGCTCTGTGCCTCGGAACTGCACCTGGAGCCGGCCGCCCTTGGCCGCGCCCATCAGATTCTCGAGCGCGAGGAAGATCCGTCCCATCCGCGTCTGGATCTTCGAGAGCTCGTACAGCATCTTCCCCGGCGCAATGCGCCCCCGGACGCGGCCGAGGATGTGCTTCAGCATGTACTGCCCGGCCACGGCGAACGGGTCGAGCTCGGGATCGAGCTCCGCGGCGGCGAGCTGCATCTGCGCGAGCGCCTTCGCGGTGAGCGCCATCGACGCCGGAAGAGTCACGTCATGCTTCATCGCGACCGCGGTGAGCTCGGTCAACAGCGGACCCAGCTCGATCTCTTTCAGGGACATGTGACGGTGCTTCTCCATGATCTCGCCGAGGTCGCGCACGAACGCGTCCTGCACGGCGGCCGTCCCTTCGCCCTCGTTGGCGAGCGCGATGATCGCCTCGGCGGCAAACTGCGTGTCCTCCTGCCACAGGGCCATGACGAGCAGCAACAAGGAGTCGCGGAGTCCGGTGTCGAGCTCGCCGACCATGCCGAAGTCGAGCATGACGATGCCGTCGCGGTACCAGCGCATGTTGCCGGGGTGGGGATCGGCATGGAAGAAGCCCTCGGACAGCACCTGGCGGTAGTAGGACTCCAGGAGCTGGCGTGCAGCCTCGCGTCGCGCGTCGCCCTCCGGCGCTTCGCGCAGCGGTACGCCCTGGATCTCTTCCATCACGAGCAGCCGGGCCGTCGTGAAGTCGTCGTAGACGCGCGGAACGTCGAGGCGCGAGAAGGGCTCGAGGATCTCGCGCATCCGCGTGATGTTCGTCGCCTCGCCGCGGAAGTCGAGCTCTCGGCGAAGCCCGCTCGAGAGGTGCTCGACGATCGCCGGGACGTCGATCATCCGGCGGAAGTCGCTGCGGTGCTCGGTCGCTTCCGCGAACACCTTCAGCAACTCGAGGTCGGTCGTGATCTCCTGCTCCGCGGTCGGGCGTTGCACCTTCACGACGACGCGGTCGCCGTCCTCGAGCACCGCGCGATGCACCTGCGCGATCGTGCCCGCAGCCATCGGCGTCGGGTCGATCGACTCGAAGGCGTCCTCCCACGGCACGCCGAGCTCGGTCTCGATCACTCCGACGACCTGTTCCTCCGTCAGCGGCGTGACGTTCTCCTGCAGCGTCGAGAGCTCGTCGATGAACGCCGGCGGAAGCAGGTCGGGGCGGGTCGACAGGATCTGCCCGAGCTTCGAGAACGTCGGGCCGAGCTCTTGCAGCGCGTCGCGGAACTTCTTCGCGCGCTCACGCACCGCTTCGTGCACGCCCGACGCCTCCGCTTCCTTGCCGAAGAAGTCGCCGAGTCCGTGCCGCCCCATGACCGCGGCGATGTGACCGGCCCGGCGGAGAAGTGTCCCCGGGCCGATCTCGGTGCCGTGTGACTCTTCGGTCCGCGCCATCAGCGCTTGTTGCGCCGGCCCCACGCGTCGTCGCGCGTGTCGACGATGATCACGGTGCAGGGCGCGTTGTGTGAAACGCGATTGGGGATGTTCGACATCAGGAACTGCTTGCGCTCGCTCATGCCGTAGTTGCCAAGAACGATCGCGTCGATGTCGGCCTCGTCGGCGTAGCGGCATATCGCCTCGGCCGGGCGCTCGTCCTCGAGGACGACAAGCTCGGCGCGCGCGTCCACGGCCTGCTTTCGGACGGGCTCCGGCGCCGGCTCCCCGTCGGTCCGGATGTGGACGAGCCGCAGGACGGCCCCGTACTTCTCGGCCAGGCCGGAGGCGAACGAGACGGCCCGGTAGGCGCGCTCGCTGCCGTCGGTCGTGGCCAGGATCTTCTTCAACACGCCGTCATTCCACAGGACGGAGGGGGCCCCGACAAGGGCGCCTGCACGATGGGACCACGGGTGCTGCCCGGAACCGGGTCATGCGAGGACCTCGGCAAGCGGCGGCTGGCCCGAGAACTGCTCGCGGTACAGCCGCGCGTAGAGCCCGCCCTTGGCGAGCAGCTCGGCGTGCTTCCCTCGCTCGACGACGCGCCCGGCGTCGACGACGAGGATCTGATCGGCGGCAAGGATCGTCGACAGGCGGTGCGCGATGACGATCGCCGTCCGGCCGACCAGGAGCCCCGAGACGGCCTCCTGGATCAGGCGCTCGGAGCGCGTGTCGAGGGCGGACGTGGCCTCGTCGAGGACGAGCACCTTCGGGTCCTTGAGGATCGCGCGCGCGATCGACACGCGCTGCTTCTCGCCACCGGACAGGCGGTAACCGCGCTCCCCCACAACGGTGTCGTACGCCTCTGGCAGCGACGCGATGAAGTCGTGGATCTGCGCCGCCTTCGCCGCGGCAACCATCTCATCCTCGGTTCCGTCGGGCTTCGCGTAGCGCAGGTTCTCGCGCAGCGACGCGTGGAAAAGGAACGTGTCCTGCGAGACGACACCCACAGCGTCGGAGACCGACGGAAGCGTGAGATCCCGGACATCCATGCCGTCGAGTCGCACCGAGCCGGTGTCGGCGTCGTACAGACGCGAGACGAGAGCCGCGATCGTCGACTTGCCCGCTCCCGACGGCCCGACGAGCGCCGTCATCGTCCCCGCCGGAGCCTCGAACGAGACGTCGCGGAGCACGGGCAGATCCGCGCGGTACGCGAAGCTCACGTCCTCGAACCGCACGATCCCGAGCGGGGAGCCCAGCGCGATGGCGTTCGGTTTCTCGACCACGTCGGGCCGCAGGTCGATGTATTCGAAGATCCGCTCGAACAGCGCGAGCGCCGACTGGATGTCGATGTGCAGCGTCAGCAACTGGTTCACCGGCACGAACAAGCGCGCCTGCAACGCGGTGAACGCGATGATCTTGCCGACGCTGAAGTTTCCCGAGATCGTCTGGTGTCCGCCCACGAGATACACGACGGCCGGCGCGGCGGCCCAGAACGTTTGGATCGTCGTGAAGAACCAGCGGCCGACCATCGACTCGCGCATGCGGACCTGACGCAGCTCGTCGCTGACGCCGGCGAAGCGGCCGATCTCGTACTCGTCGCGGCCGAACGTCTTGATCAGCTGCGCGCCCGAGACGCCCAGCGTCTCTTCGACGATCGTCGACAGCTTCGCGACGCGCCGCTGCCGCCTCTTCGCGAGCTCCCGGCGGATCGCCCCCACGCGGCGCGTCGGATAGACGAACAGCGGAAGGATCACGAGCGACACGAGCGTGAGCTTCCAGTTCAACAACAGCATCAGAACGAGAGTCGAGATAACGATGAACACGTTCGAGAGAGCCTGCGACACCGTCGTCGTGACGACGTCCTCGACGCCGCTCACGTCGCTCGACAACCGGCTCACGAGCTCGCCGGCCCGCGTGTCGGTGAAGAACCGCATCCCTTGGCCGCGCAGCGCACGGTAGAGCTGTGTCCGTAGGTCGAACACGACGCTCTGACCGATCATCGTGTTGAGGTACGTGAGCCCGACCGCGACGAGTCCGACCATGATCTGCACGAGGATCGTGAGGACGACGAGGAGGTTGAGCAGCCCCGATTTGTGGGCCAGGATCGCCTTGTCGAAGATCGCCGCGATCAGCAGTGGCGGGATGACTCCAAGCGCGGCTTGTGCCGCGACCGTCGCGACCACGAGACCGCCCTTCGACCGGTACGGCCTGAAGTAGCGCGCGATGCGCACGAGCATCTCCCGCGTGACAGGCTGGGTCGGCTTGTCCTCGGGGTCCGATCCGAGCCGCATGAACCGGTGCGCCATCACCGCGCCCCTTTCATCGCCGGGGAACGGCCGCGGCGACGCGGCGACGCAGCGCCGAGCGACGCGGCGAACGTTCTGGCCCAGGCGCGCGCGTGGCTCTCGCGGTCCTGACGGAACGACGCCGGGCGCCCGTACACGCGATCGAAGAACGCGTAGTAGAAGAGCCCGCCCAGGAACCCCCAGGCCAGCGTCTCCGGATCTGACGCTTTGATGCGGCCGGCCCGGCTCTCGGTGAAGAAGTAGTCGCGCGCCGCCTCGAGCGCGCGACGCGGGAACTCGACGCCGGGCCGGTCCACCGAGAGCGGGAGTGCAGCGCGCATCAGGACGGCCGGCAGGCGAAGCTCCCAGAACCGCGCGATGCCCACCGCCGCCTCCTCGAGCAGATCGGCGACGGGCCGCTCGCCGGCCTGGCCGATCAGATCTGTGAAGATCGCGCCCGGGGTTCCTCCGGCGCGTGCGCACGCGAACAGGAGCTTCTCCTTCGACGGGTAGTAGTTGTAGAGCGTTCCTTGCGCGATGCCGGCGCGTTCTGCGATCGCGGGGATGGTGGTGCCGTCGTAGCCGCGTTCGCGGAAGACCTCGAGTGCCGCATCGAGGATCGCTTGTTTGCTCGCCGCCTTGGGCCGCGCCATCGTGCGCCAAGCATAAATGAGAGTACGTTCATTTATCCAACCGCCTCCAGAACCCTTGACCTGGTTCCGGTGCGGCGGGACACTGCGCGCGAGGGGTGGGCGGGTGGAATCGAAGCCGCATCCACCCGAGGCCGAAAAGGAGGAAACATGGTCGAGCCGCCTGCTCCTCCCCCGCCTCCGGAAGGACCGCCGCCGCCCGGCCCCCCGGGAGATTCGCCGCCGGACTGGGATGACATGCGCCGCAAGGTGGCGACCGCACGCGGCCCCGACCTGATGCTCGTGATCGCCGGCGCCGTTTTCTTCATCGCGACCTTCCTCCCTTGGTACAAGGCATCGGTCGGCCGCCTGTCCGTGAGCGATACGGGCTGGGGAAGCGGCGGGCTCGGTGTTCTCGCAGCGCTGTTCGGGATCGGCGCCGCGGCCGTCGCGCTGATGGCCGTCACCGGAGCGAAGAAACTCGGTTCGCAGAGCGCCGGATTGCTCGCGCTCGTCCTCTCGGCGCTCGCTCTCGTCTTCTCGTTCCTGCGCCTCGTGATCCGGCCGCAGGGCGCGGCGGACATCGAGCGCCTCTCGGGCGGACTCGTCGACGTCTCGCGCGGGATCGGGCTGTGGCTCGCGTTCGCGGCCGCGATCGTGATGACGGTCGCGGCCTATCAGAAGTACCGCGCGACGGCGGTCTGAGGACCGCCTAGAGGTACTGTCCGGGCGGCGTCCCCGGTTGCGGGGATCCGTCTTCCTCGGCGCTCGCGCCGGGCGGGAGACCACGCCTCCGCATCTCCATGAGCTGCGCCTGCGCAGCGAGCTGCTGCGTCGCGATGGCGGCTTGGATGCCCTGGAACAACCCCTCGAGCCAGCCGAGGATCTGCGCTTGCGCGATCCGGATCTCCGACTCGCTCGGCACTCCCTCGGACGGGAGCGGCATGCTGATCCGCTCCAGCTCCTCCGCGAGCGCGCCCGACAGACCGGTTTTCAGCTCGGCGATTACCTTCGCGTGGATGTCGCGGAGGTGCTCGCGCGCGTTCTCGTCCAGCGGTGCGCGGCGGACCTCCTCGAGGAGCTCACGGACCATCACCGCGAGGCGCAGGAGCTTCGCCGGCTGCTCGATCGAGCTCTGTTCGGCGTCCATCTCGGTCGGGACCGGGATCTCGCCGGGACGCGCTGCCGGCTCACCGCGCAGGACGGAACGCTCTTCAGCAGGCATGGCCCGAGTCTAACCGCCCGGCCGAATCGGCCGCGATGCGACCAAAAGGTAAACGAATCTTCGTGACCTTCGTGATTCCGACGGACGAGACGGGCCCGGGCCATGCGAAATAGCTCGTCAGGACCATGTTTTCGTTCGTTATACCCACCGAGAGTCGCGAAGGAGAGTCGATGAAGACACCCGTCCGAGGATCGGACCGCCCGAAGCGAGGCGCCGTGCGCGCCGTGGCTTTCGTTTTCGCCGCCCTCATCGTGTCGGCGGTACTCGCCTCCGCGCCGGCATCGGCACAGCTCCTTCCGCCGCTTCCTCCTCTCCCGCTTCCGACGTCATCCACGGGCATCGATGTCAACAAGACCGTCGATAACGTGACGAACCTCCTGACCGACGTCCCCGACCAGCTCGGATCCATCGTCGGGGACACCACGGCCTCTCTGAACGTCCCGGTCGTAACCCAGCCCAAACCGAACCCGGCCCCGGTACCTCAGATTCCGGGCCAACTGCCGATAACAGGTTCATGGTCCGCCGAGATGCCTCCCGGCCTTCAGGCCCCGATCAAGAGCGCCGTCCCGACGCAGGTGAGCGGGACGTCTCTCCGCCGCAACCTCGGTTACACCCAGGCGCTCTCGAACGGTGTCCGGGCGGCGGCGGGACGCGCGGCTGCACTCGCCGGCC
>JBASRP010000514.1:0-2347 GCA_049273905.1 Actinomycetota bacterium | reverse complement strand
CGACACGATCGACACGGTCGACGAGGTCGGCCTCCGACGACCACCGGATGACCCCGTCCTCCACACGCGCGCGCGTCGGCTCGGCGAACCCCGTCGCGATGGGAGCAGCAGCCGCCGCCAGCACGCGCTCGGGCGGAGCGGCGATCCGTGTCGTGAGCATCTAGAGCGGTGCCGCTCCGCCGATCAGTGGCAGCGCACCCTCGGCCATCGCCGGCACGACGTGCTCCATGTGCGCGTGCCACGGATCGTCGCTCGTGCCCGTGAGGTGCAGCGCGTACAACCCCTCGAGCGCGACCGCCAGACGGAACAGCGCCAGCACCCGATAGAAGGTCGGGTGCGCGAACGTCCGTCCGCTCCGCTCCTCGTAGCGCGCGGCGAGTTGGGCACGGGTCGGGAAGCCTTCGAGGCGCGTCATCTCCAGATCGTCGAGGACGTTGTCGGGATCGCCGGCGTCGCGCCAGGTCGCGATCATCCACCCGACGTCGGTCAGCGGATCGCCGATCGTCGCGAGCTCCCAGTCGTAGATCGCGATCAGCCGCGCCGGCGACGTGCGCGCGAACGCGACGTTGTGGAGGTTGTAGTCGCCGTGCACGACGGTGGGAGTCGGCGACGTCGGAACGTTCTCCGCGAGCCACGCCGCGACTTGCTCCAGATCGGGCCGCGGCCGCGTATGCGCGACGGTCATCGCGAGCTGCTCGCGGCGCCGGCGAACCTGCCGCTCGAGGAAACCATCAGGCTTGCCGAGGTCGGCCAGACCGGTCGCCGTCCGGTCGACCGCGTGCAGCTCCACCAGCGCGTCGACGAGCTCCTCGCCGATCCGCCTCCGGTCGGCTGCCGCGTCAAGCTCCGCAGGCATGTCGTTCCGGATCACGACGCCATCGATACGCTCCATGACGTAGAACGGCACGCCCAGTACGGACGCGTCCTCGCACATCAGCACGACCCGCGGCGCGCGCACGCCGGTGCCTGCCAAACCGGCGAGCACGCGGTACTCGCGGCGCATGTCGTGCGTGCCGGGAGGCAGCGGCCCGTCGGGCGGGCGCCGCAGCACGTACCGGCGATCGCCGCGCGTGACGTAGAAGGTCTGGTTCGAGTGCCCGAACGCGTGCCGCTCGATGTCGATCGGCTCGTCGCCGTCCAGCCGCGGCGCGAGGTACGCGAGCAGGCGGTCCTCCGCTTCGTGCACGCGCCGATGATACGGGGACGCGCACACATCGGGGGCCGGACGTGCGGAGAGGCCGTCCTGGTGGAGGAACGGCCTCTCACGCGGGGGGGATTGCGATTATGGAGACGTCTGATCGTCCGGCGGCGGCGCAGCGGGTGCGACGTCGCTCTCCGCGACGACGCCTTCGGCCGGCGCCGCACTCTTCCGGCTTCGCATGATCCCGGTGACGGCGGCGAGTGCGATCACCGCGGCGCCGATACCGATCGGCAGGATCGGGACAGTGCTACCCGGCTTCGTCGCGGCCTTGAAGGCGACGCTCCGCTCGTTGACGCTCGGCTTCCAGACGAACGTCGTCCGCCCACCCGACGATGTGGTCTCGTTCGCGTTGTGCGATCCCGCTTTGCCCGGGAGCGTTACGCGGAACTGGAGCTTGACGAGCGTCGCCAGCTGCTCGGGCGGGATCGGGAAGTCCTCGGTCTGCGACTGCACGTCGGTCGACGTGCCGCTGAAAACCCAGCCGCCGCCGTCGCGCTTCAACGTGAACCCTTCGAAACCGGTGGGCGACTCGCCCGAGTCCTCGTTGAGCTTCCGCACCTTGTCCAGCAAGTCGTCGACACTGCGGAACGCGAAGGTCGCGTGCACGCCGCGCAGGCGCCCCTCCGTGATGTCCTGCACCTTCCATTCCACCGGGTCGTCCGCGAGGTCTGCCTTCATGTCGTCGAACGGATCGGCCGTCGGGTTCGCCTGTTGCATCAGCTGGATGTATTCGGGCTCGATGACGAATGCGACGCCGAGGGTCCCCGACCCGTCGTCGTTCACCGAGATCTCGGCGCGCAGATCGCACGCGCTCAGGAAAAGTCCGAGCGCCAGGATCGCACCACCCACGAAGAACCGCCGCATCCGCCCCTCCAAGACCGTTCTGCCCCAGGCTTCGGTCGCGCGTCGCCCGACCTTGAGGCTGTTCACCCTGCGTGGCCGCGCTTCTACGGAAGGGCCGCGCGCAGCTCCTTCGCCGCGGCCGCCGGATCGAGCGCGGCGGTGATCGCCCGCACGACGACGATGCCTCGGCCGCCGGCGGCAACGATCTCGCCGAGCGTCTCGGCGTTCATGCCCCCGCTGATGAACCACGGCTTGGTCGTCTCGCGCGCGGCGAGCCGGACGAGATCGATCCCGGTCCCCGGC
>JBASRP010000384.1:0-2562 GCA_049273905.1 Actinomycetota bacterium | reverse complement strand
GCGGGGGCCTCGGCAGCAGGCGCAGCAGCAGGAGCGGGCGCCGCCGGAGCCGATGCGGCCTTCTGCTTCCGCACGAACGCCGACTTCGCGAGCGCGCGCGCGACGCGCTCGGGCTTCCCGGCCGCTATCTCGCGGTCGAATACCTCTTGATCGATGCCCTCGTCGGCCATCGTTCTCTCCTACAGAGGTCCGCTGATTCCGCCGTCTTTGCGGATCCGCCAGAAGTGCACGCTCATCAGGATGACGATCACGAACGGCAACGCCAGCACATGCAAGACGTACCATCGGATGAGCGTGGGAGGACCAACCTCCCCACCACCGACTAAGACGAACTTCACCTGTTTCCCGAACACCGGCGTGTAGCCCATCATGTTCGTGCCGACCGTGACGGCCCACACCGCGAGCTGATCCCACGGCAGCAGGTAGCCGGTGAACGAGAGCAGCAGCGTGATCACCAGCAGGTTGACTCCGATAACCCAGTTGAACTCGCGCGGCGGCTTGTACGCGCCGTGGTAGAAGACGCGGCACATATGCAGGAAGACGGTGATCACCATGAGGTGCGCCGCCCACCTGTGCAGGTTCCTCGTTAACTGTCCGAACGTGATCGCTTGCGACAGGTCCTGCATGTCCTTGTACGCGAGCTGCGCGGTGACCTCCGCCGCAGGCCGGTAGAAGAACATCAGGTAGATGCCGGTGATCGTCAGCAGCACGAAGAGGAAGAACGACATCCCGCCGAGACAGAAGGTGTAAGTCAGCTTCAGGCCGTGCCGCTTCACCTTCGTCGGGTGGAGGTGGTACAGGAGGTTGTTCATCGTCGCGAGCGCGCGGTCGCGCGTCGTCGACTTGTAGCCCTTCCGCAGATACGAGCCGGGGCGGAAGATCGACTTCCAGACCTGTGAGTCCTGAACCTTGTCCTTCAGGATCTCGAGCTGTTCGCTCAGGAGTGGTTTTTCGGTATCCGCCACGCCCCCGTCCTCTCGCTACTCGTTCGCGGCCGCCGCGCGGCCCTTGACGTCGCCGACCCGGATGAAGAACAAGGCGTCCGAGGGACAGCGTTCGACGCAGATCGCGCAGCGCGTGCACTCGTTGTCGTCGATCACGAATATCGCTTCCGCAGACTTGGCCGCCTGTTCGAGGTTCTCGCCTTCAGTCTCTTCGACGATGTTCGGCGAAAGCATGTAGATGCAGTCCCACGGGCAAACGTCTTCGCACGCCCGGCACAGGATGCATAGATCGGGGTCGAGGCCGATGTGCCGCTTCGGCTTCACCCGCTCCTGCAGCCAGTTCGGATCGACGACCTTCAGCTCGTAGTCGTCGTAGAACGGCGGCTTGTTAGAGGTCGCGCTCACCGGTATCCACCCGTCGTCTCACGCTTCGGCTCGCCCGAGGCGAGCTGCTTCGGGAACTTCTTCTGGAACATCAGGAAACCGACCACGAGGGCGCCGAGGCCCACCGCGTTCTCGGTGACGACCACGAGGTCCTTCGCTATCTGCTTGAAGCACACGGCGTCGAGCTTGGAGCAGCCGTTGCCGCCCCACCCGAGCACGCCGTCCGCGTAGTACAGCCACCACGACGGCAGGATCGCGAGGATGTGCCACGCGAGGATCGCCAGTCCCAGGACGCCCAGCGACGCCTTCACCCATTCGCTCTTCGCGCGGTACGCGGCGACGAGCAGGCCGATCGCAAGGACGAAATAGACGCCCTCGAGGAGAAGCCAGAATGGGGATATCGAGTTGAAGACCAGAGCCAGACTTGGGGCGGTCAACGTCCCACGTCCTCCTCCACGACGGCGGGCGGATTATACGACCCGTCGGGAACCCAACTCCAAACCTACTCATACCGCATGTGCTGCGACGATGCCCGCTGCGCACGTTTGTGAACTCGTTCACAAACGGCTCGAAAAAGAAAAGCTCTTCGAGCGATCCGATTATCTCCCGGCGATGGGTGCCGCGCAACAGTGGCAGCTTCACGATCGGACGTAGTGGAGGCGCCGCTCCCGGCCGGTGAACGCCGTCAGCGGACACCCAAGTGTTTTGTGATCAGCGCCGTCAGTGTGCTCTCGGTCAGAGGTCCGAATTGGCGGTAGGCGACGATCCCGTTGGGTTTCACGAAGATCGTGACCGGCAGGAGGAGCTGGCCGGAGAAGTTGCCGAACAGCACTCCGCCCCGGTCGTAGACGAGGTCGTAGGTCACACCGGTTTTCTTCGCGAAGCTCTCCGCGGCGCTGCGCGTCTCGCCGTCGACGTTCAGCAGATCGGCCCCGATCACGGCCACGCGGTTGCGCAAGGGCATCGACGCGGCCTCGATCGCCGGCATCTCGTCGATGCAGAAGGTGCACCAGGTCGCCCAGAAGTTGATGACCGCGGGCTTTCCTTTCAGGTCGGCGAGCCGCAGCAAGCCGCCGGACATCCGCTCGAGCTGGCAGTCGGCCGGGATCGGCTCGCCGATGCTGATCAGCCCGCTGGGTTTGGGGCACCGCGCGTCGAGGGCGCCGGGGTCGCTGCCCGGGCACGCGCTCAGGAGGGCCAGCGCGAGGGCGGCGGCGGCGACGCGGATCCGCTT